>NZ_JAYGHE010000002.1:0-96444 GCF_034931145.1 Nostoc sp. UHCC 0252
GCCTTGTTTGTATTCTGCAATATACATAAAATACTTCATACACTTCTTCCAAATTTTTTATAACAGCACATTGTGTTACCTGTGTAAGCGTATAGTAACACGTATGAGAGAGAAACGGCTAGTAAGTAAGTCGGGACAATAAAACTAAACTATATGAAGAAAGGTAAACTGAGCTATAACCCCCTTCTCCTCAGCCTTTTTGGAATTCCTCTGCTGGAACTGAATATTCGAACTTCTGTCTGCATCCTAGTTTTCTTGGTGATAAATTTTACAAAAATATCACTTATTAATAATAAAAGTTTAGTATAATTTTATTTGTACAGGGAGATAAGTAGATAATAAGCGAGTACTAAGTTCTGACGTGGTTAGAGCATGGATTGCTTAACTGCCTTCTCTTAGACAAAAGTCTACATCTGACTTGCTTGACTTTGCTAGATTTTTAATTAAGTTTAGCTATATTTCTTGCTATCTGTGTTAATTTGAAGTACCCAAAACATACTGCTATTTTTTGGTTGCTTTATCTAGCTAATTCTAATTATTAAACCTTAAAAGATTGAATTATGAAATACTCTTCTATCACCTTAGCCTTTATGATTAGCTCACTCATTTTTACTCAGAGTGTCCACGCTAACCTGGAAAATGTTCCGATAACAACAGGCGAGCCTTTGAGGGAGCAGTTTCACGATCGCAATCAGGCTGGAGTTTTATTGACGGAACCAGCGACAATTACCACTACATGGAGTAATTTTACAGGACAGAGTAGTAATCCCCAACAAACTACTGAATCAATTTTGTTAGTACAGGAGCAAGGATGTCAAAAGATTAACCCGCTCGAATTCATCAATAATCCCGGTGCTTTCTTTAAGGAATGCCAGCTGCCAACAAATACTCCAAGTTCTCAAAGTACTGAGCCAATTGAGTATCTTAAGGTTCCTAAACTCGATTCTGGTATTCGGGTAACAGTTACTAAATTTTGATATAGGCATTTTTTGAGCCAGAGATTATTAATTTTTAATAGTGTAATTTATCTTAATAATTTACGTTAAAACATGGATGGAATATTTATGCTGGCTGCTTTAGCTCAAAGCAGAAAGGCTTTGCGAGAAGAACCGTGTTCTTTTCATGGACGCACGCCTGCATGTGTTTTAGCGATCGCAGAAGATCGTCATATTGCAATATATGTATCTATGGTTGATCCAGGCCCCCGCAATAATGGGCGAGGATTAGACAGGATGATTTTCGGCTTATTCGAGAAGTGGAAAATCAAGTTTTAGTATTTTCTAAGCAACTAAAGCAGAAACCGCTATATTTAAGCATTTTATGTAAAAATAAATACCAAAATCTAAACGTAGATTTTTTGTTTCAATAGGAAATTAGTAGCGATCACTACGGCGGCAAGCTACGCGGGTGCTGCTGTCTTGCCAAGTACTATCCTTGGTGCTAGTGTTACCACTGTTACTACTTTCATTCTAAAAATGTTTACAAGGAGAAACTTAGATTGATAATACCGTATTCAATGCAGATGTCTGCGTGGAGTATGACACAAGTACGATTGTCACAGATATTTGCTTCTTCGTTATCCTAAATGCCTAATACAAGTATTGAAGAAGAATTCAGAAGTCAGAACTCAGGAGTCAGAATTAATGAGTGGGGGATTCAGACCCACCACTCGATTATTGCACCACTAACTCGGAGATTTAGTGAGGGACTTAAACCCGTTTATTCATCCGCCACTCGCGCAGAATTCAATTCTGAATTCTGGCTACTGACTCCTGAATTCTATTCGTTGAACCATTGCTCACCATGTACCCAGCTTGATATGATTTGATTATCTAATAAAAAATAGAGGTAAATAAATATTTTGTCTTTTATTTAATGAATTCCACTTATTTAAAATTACATAGAAGTAGAAGCAGACTCTTAAAAGCTTATCATCTATATTATTTACTAGTTCTGAAATATGTTGGTATTTGCGGTTAGTAAAGTAAATTATTAGGAATAAAATACTTGCTTGGCAAAGCTTTCATTATTCTGGTTAACTACATTGCAATATTTAGCTAAACATGCAGTTTTTAATAAAAGCGGAGAGTAATTGCTTTAAAGGATTTGGTAATAATACTTTGGGTAATTGATTTGTGCCTGATGATAATGTTAGTATTAAGGAGTGGGTTGATTTTGGGTTTATTATCTCCAAGAATTGACTTGTAATGTATCATAGGCCAGAATTCATAAGTATTGCCAATTGATTGATTAGCAGTGTTAAATGGCTATGGGTCTGAATATCTAAACTTGATACCAATAAATTGATGAGGTTACAGAGGAGTAAATAACCATGAGCAACTTAACATCTCCACCTACCGAAGTTCAAAAAACGAAGAAAAAAAGTTTAGCCGCAGATAAAAAACCTCGATCTACAGATGATATTGTGCGTAGTTATCTGCAAGAGATCGGGCGTGTAGATTTGTTGACTCGTGAACAAGAGGTTATTTTTGCCCAACAAGTGCAGTTAATGATGAATTTATTAGCTGCTAAAGAAGAATTGGCTGTGAAATTAAACCATGAACCCACGCTGCAAGAGTGGGCAGATCAATTGGAGTTGGATGTTGAGCTACTAGAGCAACAGCTAAATCAAGGACATCAAGCCAAGCAAAAAATGATTCAGGCTAATCTCCGGTTAGTGGTAGCAGTGGCAAAGAAATACCAGCACCGGAATTTAGAATTTATGGATCTAATTCAAGAAGGTACTTTGGGTTTAGAGCGAGGGGTGGATAAATTTGATCCTGCTCTTGGTTATAAGTTCTCTACCTACGCTTACTGGTGGATTCGTCAAGGAATTACGCGAGCGATCGCTCAACAAGGACGGACAATTCGCTTACCGATCCACGTCTTTGAAAAACTGAACAAAATTAAACGGGTACAGCGAGAATTATCTCAACAGCTAGGTCGCGTTCCGACTACTGCTGAAATTGCGAATGCGTTATCTCTAACACCTAGCCAAGTTAGAGAGTGTTTGTATTTGGCTCGTCAACCTTTCTCGTTAGAAGCGCGAGTTGGCGAACAACAAGATACAGAATTACAAGACATCCTCGAAGATGATGGGCCTTCTCCTGAAGACTATGCTGTTGAAGAATCTCTCCACCAAGATTTACAAGACTTGTTGGCAAAATTGTCTCCGCAACAGCGAGAAATACTAACTCTGCGTTTTGGTCTGACTGATGGCTATGAACTTTCTTTAGCACAGATTGGCGATCGCATGGGTATTAGTCGAGAACGGGTACGTCAGATTGAGCAAAAAGCTCTTAGTCTCCTCCGACGACAAAAAGAACAAGTACGTAGTTATCTAGCTAGCTAAGATTATTTTTTCATAATTTAGCGCCTTGAAATTCTGGAATTCACCATAATTGTATGTATAAAATCCGGTTATTTTGAGGGAAAATAAACCAAAGTAATCTCTATCAAAGATTTTATATGGGTACATCAAAAACAGTGCAACAATTGCAAACGCAATGGGTGAATTCTGAAAACTTTCGGTCTTATGGACAGGTGATTTTTGCAAGTCTTGATGGCAAAAGTTACGATGTGGAAGATGCTCAGTTAAACCTGCAAAATGGGATTCCACGATTTTATATTATGCGGTTAGAGAAGAGAGGGCGAAAGTTTCACAAAATTACTCGCCATCAGCAATGCACTCAATGTTTAGGTTCTTTAGAAGGAAAGGATTGGTTAATTGCTGTTTGTCCTCCCCATAATGATGTGAATGAACCAGCATTAGAAGAAATTGCTGCTTTTCGCATTCCGGGGAATTGTTTTATTAAGCTACATGAGGGTACTTGGCACGCTGGGCCCTATTTTGACCATGAAGCTGTGGATTTTTATAATCTGGAATTAGCTGATACGAATGTAGTAGATCATTTCACTCATGATTTTTTTAAGAGTCATCAATTAGAGTTTGAAATGGTTTAGTAAATGTGTTTTCGTTCACAGGCGATCGCTGTATTCGTTTCATTTATAATAGTGCTTCTGGGTTAAGTTCAATACAGACCTAACCCCCAGCCCTTTCCCTTGTAGACTTATTTTAAGTAAATTTTATTTTTATTAAGAGACCATTTATAAAGTAAACCTAAAATTGTAGGGTGCGTTAAAGCAGCGCGTAACGCACCTAAAAATATGGTGTGTTACGGCTAAATTAGACTTTCTCAAACCCTCAAATTCCTAAACAGCCGTAACACACCCTACTTAATATTTACTTTATAAATAACCTCTAAGAGAGATCCGGGTAATGGATAGCCTTTTAGGAGAAAGACCAAAGCCGATTGCATCAAAACTTTAGTTTATATTGATTAAACGAACCGCCAAGTGCGCCAAAGGAGAAGGATCAATTATTAAGTGCTAATGAAAACTGTTGCTAAAAGAGAGATTTCGGGTCAACATCCTCACAACCCATCTGCACCACACAATTTCTTCCTTGTGCTTTTGCCTGGTAGAGTCCCTGGTCAGCAGCAGCAATTAAGGTTGCGGGAGATAATTGGTCATGAGGAGTAATGGTTGCCACACCAAGACTTAGAGTGATGAATTCATTGGCTTGGGAATGGGGATGAAGCATTTTTAATGCACTAATATTAGTCTGAATACTTCTTGCAACTGCAATAGCCCCTTCCAAATCAGTATTCGGCAAAATAACTGCAAACTCTTCTCCACCATAACGAGCAACTAAATCAGTAGGGCGTTTAACAGTTTCAGAGATTGTCTTAGCAACCTGTCTGAGTGCATCATCTCCTGCTAGATGTCCATGCGTGTCGTTGTAAAGCTTAAAGTAATCGACATCACACAAAATTAAAGATAGCGAACTTTGCTCTCGTGCCAATCTTTGCCACTGTGCATTGAATGTGTCATCAAAGCAGCGCCGATTTGCCACTTGAGTCAGACCATCCGAACAGGCAAGACGCTGTAATTCCTGGTTTGCTTGTTGTAATTGGTGGTAAAGTTCTGATTGCTGAATAGCGATCGCAGCTTGTCCCGCTAACTGGTTAAATAAGTTAATCTCCGATTGCTGCCATTGTCTGGTATCACGGCATTGGTGAGCAATCAATAGTCCCCATAAACGCTCTTTCTGCAATATAGGTACGACAAGGTTTGCCCGGATTTGTAAACTCCGCAGGAGGTCAACATGACACTGCGATAGTCCCGCATTTTCAACGTCTTCTATGGCTCTAGTGTTACCTTGTTGAAAGTAAACTGCACGGGTAGGTTGAAAGCACTTGTCCATAACGTGAAATCCTAAAATGGACATGCACTCTTCTGCTAAGGATTCTACAGCTACTAAACCACTCCAGTCTGGCTCAAACCGATAAATTACTACTCGGTCTACCTCAAAGAGTTGCCGTATCTCATCTACCGTGGTTTGTAAAATCTCGTCTAACTCTAATGATTGTCGAATTCGCTGTGTCACAGCCGCGACAATTCGCTCGGACTCATTTTGGTGTTGAACATGCTGCTTGACCAGCTTACGATCTGCCGATGCTACATTTAACGCGATCGCCTCAAAGTGAGGTGTTGTTGTAACAGGCACTGCACTGGGTTGAGCAATCAAATAGCCTTGAGCAAGAGTTGCACCTCTTTCTCGCAGCCAGTTCAATTCCTCAATAGACTCAATCCCTTCAGCAACAGTCTGAATGTTTAACTTTTGCGTAATTTCTAGAAGTTTCTCGGTAATTGAGGCTTTGTATAGGTCTTGATGCACATCTCGAATTAACTCCATATCCAACTTGATAAAGTCTGGACGTAACTGATGCAGCAAGTTTAAGCTGGAATAGCCAGAACCAAGATCGTCAAGAGCAATTAAAAACCCACTGTCTCGGTAGTATTGAAGCACAGCTTTCAGGTGGGCTAAATCTTGAGGATTGTCTGACTCCACAACTTCAAAAACAATCCGCTCATGAGAGATACCTGCTCTATCAATTGCCTCTACCGTACTACGTAGACAAAAAGCTGGATCATAAAGTGACGTTGGTGCAAAATTGATGAAAATATGGCCGCTCACTTGATGGCGGCTGATTTGAGTGATTGCGCTGAGGCGAGCAATTTGGTCGACTTGGGGTATTAGTCCGGCTTCGGTTGCTAACTCCAGAATTGACCCTGGTAGGATTAAATTTCCTTGTTCATCTAACCCTCGCAAGAGCGATTCATATCCATAAATCTGCGATGTATCTTTAATTGAAACAATTGCTTGAAAATAACTAGTGAATCGTTCCTTTACCAGCATTTCAATCAACCAATCGGACTGGTTGAATTTAATGAAGCGTTGTAATGAAGTTATATCACTAAAATCATGGAGTTGAGGTTGGACATCGCCTCGAATAAAAAGAACTTGCGTCTCTTTTAATTCTCTTGGTGCAAGAAGTTGCGCCAGATTACGGGCAATTTCTTGAGACTGTCCAGGTCTACAGTTCAAACTCAAACCTGGACGCTTATACATCAGTTCATACTTTAGGGCTACCTGCTGTAAATAGGAGGTGACTTTTTTTAGGGTATGTGGAACGGGGAACCAGAGAAAGAGCCTGCCTGCCTCCTTAGTCTGGCAGCGTGCAACATTGCGACAAGCACAGGTTGTGGAGATAGGACATATTTGGCTCATAGCTAACTACTTTGTTCAATCCAATTTATTCTATTATTCCCATTATTTTTAATGTAAAAGATAAACTAAGCTTCAAATACATGAAGATTTGATGAGTTCTGTAAGTTGAAAAATTTAGCTTATCAAGTAACTAATTAACACATTTATCTCTTTGTATAAAGTTTCAATTAATTTGCAATGTTTTTTAGCAATGGAACAACTAAAAAATATTGCAAATTAATGGTTTAATATCAAGTCCGGGTGATTACTTATAATAAAATCTTTGAATGTAGGTTGGTTGAACGGTAGTGAAACCCAACATGAGCAAGGATCAAGCGTTGGGTTTTGTTCCTCAACCCAACCTACAGATGTTATAAGTATTTAACCGGACATGATATAAGTTAGAAAATCAAGTTAAAATAGTAAAAGTTTTAGCAAAATTAATTTATCAATTTCGCTAGATAAAAATCTGAAATACTTTTTTTAGTACGCAAATATATAGCCAAAATGCTTATTTTCAGGTAAATGAATGCGTAGGGGTCAATACGCTTGGGTTAAGGGCTACTGGCAAAAATTTTTGGTTTTGAGACGCGATAAATCGCCGTCTCTACAAGTATTTTTTTAATTGTTTTTGGCGACTCAGATACTTGCATTCCTGCCAATCAGAGTTGCAATTGCCTTGACTAACTCATCTGGTTCGACGGGTTTAGATAAATGCTTTTGAAATCCTGATTCTAGTGCTTGTTGCTGGTTGATTTCTCCAGCATAAGCAGTTAAAGCGATCGCAGGAATTTGTTTAGCTTGCTTTCCCTGCAATACTCTAACTTGGCGCATCAGCATATAGCCGTCTGTCTCTGGCATTCCAATATCACTGAGCAAAACATCTGGTTCTGACTCTGCAAGTACTTGCAGTGCTTCTTGTGCTGATGCCGCAGCAATTACCCTTGCACCAGCCTGTTCTAGGACAAATGTGTGGAACTCACGGGTATCATCGTCATCGTCCACTACTAAGATTTGGATGCCTGTAAGGATTTCATCTGGAGAAGAGGGATTTAAAGGATCAATACTTATCTGTTGTTTTGAGGTTAAATCTTTTTTGATCAAGGGAAGCCTAATTGTAAAAATAGCTCCTTGCCCTTCCCCTAAACTTTCTGCCCAAATCGTGCCACCATGTAATTCGACCAAATGACGGACAATTGCTAACCCTAGCCCCAAACCACCAAATTTTCGGGTTGTCGTGCCATCAGCTTGACGAAAATATTCAAATACATAAGGGATAAAGTCAGGGTTGATCCCCTTACCTGTGTCGCTGACGGTAATTTGAGCTTGAGTATCAATGCGTTCCAGTTGAATATTTATTTGTCCTCCTTCAGGAGTGAATTTGACGGCATTCGATAATAGATTCCAAATTACTTGTTGTAAACGACCGGAATCACCCAAAACTTGCCCCAAAGAAGCATCCAGCATTGTCTGAATGTGAATATCTTTAGCCTCTGCTGCCAAACGTATTGTCTCCAATCCCGCCTCAATCACCAGTACTAAATTGACGGGAAACATCTTTAGGTTGAGCTTACCTTGTAAGATCCGAGAGACATCAAGCAAATCTTCAATTAGTTGAGCTTGTAATTTAGCATTGCGCTCAATGGTTGCGATCGCTTTCTTGATCTCTGCTGCCTGAAATTCGCGGGTTTGTAAGAGTCTTGCCCAACCAAGAATGGGATTAAGAGGCGATCGCAATTCATGGGAAAGTACCGCCAAAAACTCATCTTTAATCCGGTTAGCTGTTTCGGCTTCAGTTCTGGCAGCTTGCTCAAGTTTCAAGAGGCGATCGCGTTCGGCTTCTGCATTCTTGCGTTCTGTAATGTCAATTACTGAGCCGATGTAACCTTTAAATTCACCATCCACCCCAAACCAAGGATTCGCAGCATCGATTATCCAGCGATACACACCGTCTTTGCGCCGTAAGCGGTACTCTATACGGAAAGCCGAGCAGTGCCTGGCAGCTTCCAAAAAAACATTCCTAGCCTCATCGTAATCTTCTGGATGTACGGCGTTTAACCAGCCAAATCCCAGACCTGTTTCTTCGTTTTGATCGGTAAAGTCGTACCAGCTTTTACTGAGATAGGTGCAGTAATTGTTGCTATCTGTTACCCAAACCATGAAGGGGGCGTTGTCAGCCATGTTGCGGAACTGTTCTTCGCTTTCACGAAGGGCTTTCTCTGCCTGTTTGCGATCGCTGATCTCTGTAACAAAAATGCTTACTCCTTCGCCAAAGGGGTAGACGCGATTCTCGAACCAGCGTTGCCAAGCAGGATAAAAGTATTCAAACTGAACAGATGTCTGTTGTGCGATTGCCCGATGAACTTGGGTATAAAACTCGCTTTTGGCGACATCTGGAAACACTTCCCAAATGATCCTACCTAGCAACTCTTCTTTTTGGATACCGACAACTTCTGCTACGCGATCGTTGACAAAGGTATAACGCCAGTCTCGATCTAAGACAAAAAACTGGTCTTGAATGCCAGCTAGGACTGTCTCTAAGTGTGCTTTTGCAACCTCAGCTTCAATCCGTAGCCCTTGCTCTGTTTGCATTGCTTCCTCGCGGAGACGAGCCATTTTTAGGGCTGCCTCTACCCGCGCCAACAATTCACGGGCAGAGAACGGTTTAATTAAGTAATCATCAGCTCCCGCTTCTAATCCTTCCACCCGCGCCTCTTCCCCCGCCCGCGCCGATAGCAGAATGATTGGAACTTTGTTTGTCTGCGGATTAGCCCGTAATTCTTGCAGCAGTCCAAAACCATCTAATCCAGGCATCATTACGTCCGTCAGTACCAAATCTGGGACACGCCCACGAGCCGAATCCAAAGCAGCTAAACCGTCCGCCACTGATTCCACCTCATACTGCTGACTTAACAGCCGCTTGACATAATCGCGCATGTCTGCGTTGTCGTCAGCCAGGAGAATTCGGGAAATTGGGGATCGGGGATTAGGGATTGGGGGTTGGGAAAACTCTTGCCCAGTTTCCCATTTTCTCAGTTCTCTTTTCCCAGTCCCCAGTTCCCAGTCCCCAGCCCCTTCTTCCGGTAGCCAACGCAAGGCTTCTTCTAGATAAGGTGTTGCACCTAATGCAGTTGAAGTTAAGGTTCGAGGGGCACTAATTCGGTCTGGCGGTAAATGAGCATATCCCGTCGGAATTGATACAGTAAAGCAACTGCCTGCTCCTATAACACTGGTTACTTTGACTGTCCCGCCATGCATTTGCACCAATTCTTGCACCAGTGACAATCCAATTCCTGACCCTTCAAAAGTGCGTCCTTGCGCCCCTTTGACGCGGTGGAATCGTTTAAAAAGGTGGGGAATTTCTTCTGCTGGAATGCCGATTCCTGTATCTTGGACTGCAAACTCAACGCGATCGCTTGTCCACTGCAAACTGACTGAGATTTTTCCAGCCATCGTAAACTTGAATGCATTCGATAGCAGGTTAAGAACAATCTTTTCCCACATTTCCCGATCTACATACACTGGTGCGGGAAGGGAAGGACAATTGACCAATAATTGCATCTCTGCGCGTTCTACTGCTGAACGAAATACACTAGCTAGTTCTGCGGTGAAACTACCTAAATCGGTGGGTTCATAAGAAGCTTGAACCCGTCCGGCTTCGATGCGCGAGAAATCTAGGAGGCTGTTGACTAGTTTGAGCAGGCGGAGTCCATTCCGTTGCACCATTTCTAACTGCTCTCGTTCTCTGGCTGGCAGTAGGTTGGCACAATTAATTAAGGTTTCCTCTAATGGGCCCAACATCAAAGTCAGGGGAGTACGAAACTCGTGGCTAACGTTGCTGAAAAAGACAGTTTTAGCACGATCAATTTCTGCCAAAGCTTGGGCGCGTTTGCGTTCTTCCTCGTAAGCTTGGGCGTTGGCAATGCTGGCTGCAATTTGAGCCGCAACCAAATCGATGAATCTTTTATAATTATCGTCGAATAGCCTGAAAGGATTCAACCCAACAATTAATATACCAGCTTTTCCTGTCTGACCTGATGGGGCAATTGGCACTGCGATCGCTTGATGGGGCGATCGCTGCCAAACACCAGAAGGTAAGCTACTAAAAGACACTTCCAAATCAGAAATCAGTGTTGCCTGATGCGTTCTAATGACTTCCGCAAAGGGCCAAACTGAATCAGCATCAAGATCGACTCTTTCAGGAACTGCTACATGATTTTTTTCAATCCGGCATGTTCCAGCCAGAAAAACTTGCTGTTCATCTGGATCGACCAGATAAATCATTGCAAAAGGCAAATCGTAAGGGTTGCTCTCTAGACAACTGGCACTCAGTGTACAGGCTTGGTCGAATGTCCGCGCGTCTACTGTTCTAGCCGCTAGTTCGCGCAAAAGTGCCAACTGACGCTCCCCAATGATGCGTTGAGTGTCCTCTGTATTGGCACAGATTATCCCGCCTGTTTCGCCTTGGTCATTAGGAACCGGGCTATATGAAAAAGTATAATAAGTTTCTTCAGGGTAGCCGTTGCGCTCCATAATTAGCAGCAGCGCTTCGTCGTAAGTACCCTCATTCTTCACCATCGCTGATTCGACGCGAGGCCCAACCTGATCCCATATTTCCCGCCACACATAAGAAGCTGGCTGCCCCAGTCCTTCTGGATGTTTGCCGCCAATAATAGCCTTGTAAGGGTCATTGTAAAGGTTGATGAGTTCCTCGCCCCACCAGACAAACATCGGTTGGCGGCAAGTTAGCATAATCCGCACGGCAGTTTTTAAACTCTGTGGCCACTGCTGTGTTGCGCCAAGGGAGGTTTTTGACCAGTCCCATTCTCGCATCCTAGCGCCCATTTCGCCCCCACCGAGAAGGAAATTTACGTCGGCGTTACTTGCTGACGTTGACTCGTTCTTCATTAATTTCTCTCGATTGGTCATGGGTCGGTTACAGGCTACATCTGTGGTCGTCTTTTGTCAAATATCCTCTAAAATTAGACGTTTGCTCCTAAACACTCATTTTAGAGGATATTTAAATTCACATGCACATATATCGTAAAATGTCAATACCGTGACTTTTCAAAGCATTGAAATCGTCTTTTAGGGGTAAGTTGCTGTTTTAGCTATCTTCTATTGTCAGCTTTATATGACCAATATTTCAAGCTACCAAGACCAGTTGGCATTTAGAACTCACAAAGCCTACTCCTCTTTTGGGAAGTCTGTTTTCCTAAGAATTTAAGTTCGTTCACTTAACTCCTTGAGTTGATTACTAATTCACTGTATTCTTAAAGGATAAAGTCTTACATCTCCATTTTCCCAACCGTTAATTGTAAGAAAATTAACACCAAACTCGGCCGCAAAGTTTTCTTGATACATTAACTCTTGCCACAGGGCACGAATTAGTTTATCAATATTAGCCACAAGTAAGCTTACCCTGCGAGCCATATATATTAAAGTTCATAAAGCATTATATATTACCAATTTTTACGGCAAAATGCCCTTTTGCGTCTACTACTCTTCAGATAGAGATTCTGAACTCAAATCAGAGCATTACAATCTCTATCATAACTTTAAATTATCATTTTAAGAAACAAGAATATTTGATTTTATTCCATAAGTCGCTTTATCCTGAAATTAGTAAAGATTTGGACTTATATAGGGTTCCTATTTGATTTTTAAACAAGACTCGGTACGGATGTATCCCTTATTTTCTTTCCAATTCCCAATTCCCAACCCACGCAAGTAAATATGGCTACGCCACGCTGCGCGAAGAGGAATCAAACCGGATTCCTATAGTTTTGCATAAGTTTTATGAGTAATATCATGTCCGGCAAATTACTTGTAATATGTCATTGCGAATGCAACGAAGTGGAATGTTCGCGTAGCGTCTCGTAGAGATAGCAATCGCAAGGCTTTTGGGATTGCTTCTCTTCGTACCCTGCGGGAACGCCAAGGGCGGTACGCAATGACAATTATTTAACCGGACATGATATAAACTTACCTTTCAACTTTGATAAAATAAAGAAGGAGAATAGCTAAATGCTAGATCAGCAGATTGATTGCCTCAGCAGACCGAAGACAAGTGCAATGATTATGAAACTTTTCCAAATCACTCTAGTCGTCTTAGTCCTTTTAATCAACTTAGCAGTTGCTTTCCGCTCGTGGGCAGAAAAAGCACCTTCTTTAACTAGCAATCCTGATTACTTTCAAGTAGGGCAAAAAGTTATTTGGCTTTACAAGGCTCGTGCGGATTCTAGCGATGTCCAAAGAATTCCTGCCGAAGTAGTTCAGTTAAGTTCTAAGCAAGTACAAATTAAGGTATACAAACATAACCATGAATTTGTAAATCGTTGGGTAAATCCAAACAAGCTTGAAAATTTGCAAAAAATTAAAGAGTCAGTATTCTAAAATTTAGTTATCTATATAAAAGTAAATTTACTACAGATAGTGTAAATTAAATTACCATTAATGATTTGCAAACATTTTATTTTTTGTAAATCAAAAAAACTGAACCAATCGGCCCAAAATTTTCTACATAAGTTTTCTGGTTATAATACAATCCCGGAGACATGCCTCCATCAAATAAAATCCCTTCTTGAATTTTACCTAAACAGTTATTGCTAGCAATGCCTTGTAGGACATTATCAAACATATCTGGCAATAACTCTTGATTAAGTTGGGATAATTCAATTTCTGAATTAGCTTTCAAGTCATTAACTAATAATATTACATAGCCTCGATCGGTGATAGCTGCCAGAGAGCGATTGGTTGCATTTTTACAAGCAAATTCTCCCAAATCTTGACAAATATCTTTAAACTTACCCTGACGGTAGAATCTGCCATTACCGCCCACCAAATTATAATTGAGAATATCACTTTTTCTTCTGCCAGCTTGAATAGTAGCCTGTCGCTGATTGGGCGCACCTCCTGATATCCCAAAGGAAGAACGCTTATTTTTAAATGCTCCTGAATACTCTACACCACGAGAGATATTTAAGCCTTGTGGTTTATCATCAGTATCTATGTAGTCGGCATTAATTGCGGCAATGGGTAACTGTCCGTTTAGTTTCGCATTTTCATCACCGATAAGTTCACGGAACTGCTTTGGTACATATTCTTTACGGAGTTTCCCTCTTGCATCTTTGGCGTAGAGTTTATGAGATAGACCGACATTGACTTTGAAATCTAATTCTGCTGATTTGGGATTAAAAATAATTACATTGTTAATCCCTTTGGGACTTTTTTTACCTTGATTATTGGTTTTAAAAAAATCAATACTGAATTTAGCATCTTTGCCAGGACAAGTTTTAGATGCTTTAGGGGCTGAATTTGCTTCAATCTCTTGACAACCTGATAATAAGCTTGCACCAATTATCAAGATAAATAACAAAAATAATTTTTTTGTAGACATAGTAATGCAAAAAAAACCGCTACAGAATTACTATAGCGGGGAATAATTTAAAATTTAAGTCTGGAATAATGAATCTGATAACCAAAACTTAAGAGAACCATTCAACAACAGCTTCTTCTTTAGTGTTGGTATTACGAGATGGTGTCTCACGGTTAAATTTCATCTGAATTGACCGGGTTTGTTCACCATCAGCAGCTACAGCCAAAATCGGATAGTCAATTAAACCATCTTGGAAGGACATCTGGAAGCGGAATGTGCCATCTGGATTTAGCTGAATTGGACGGCCGCCAATAGTTACGGTAGCATCGGGTTCGGTTGCACCGTAAACTATTAACTCAGCATCGGCAATTAACCAGAACTGGCGCGGACGCACTGGGACGGCGGAAGCAGAGAAGCCAACACCTGACATTCCTGCACCGGAAGCGGTTAAACCAGAGACGGTAGGAACTGCCCACATACCCACACCAGATGGGAAAATGTAGGAACTAAGGGATTGCACTGCACCTGATACTTGATGCTGGGAACCGAAGATAGAACCAGCAACCCGTTGTGCTTCGGCAGATTCCGCTAAACCAAAGATTTGGTCGTAGATAGGATTGCCGTTGCCATTGACAACAGCATTACCATTAGCGGTAGCTGCAACTTTCTTGGCAGGTGGAACTAGTTCGTACTGAGTCTTACCACGTAAATCTTCTTCAAAGTTGACAGTGATGAAGACATCTTCAATCCAGTCAGAAGGATAGACGGGAGGAATATGTACTCTAGCAGAACGAGCGAGTACTAACCAGCGACCATCAGCAGCACGATAGCCGATATCTATCACATAATCGCGATCGCTAACTGGAACTGGTAAATACCATTCTCTAGCTAGTTCATCAGCAGGATATTCTTGAATGCTGTGGGGGCTTTGGTATTCGATATTGATGTCGCTGACATCATAAATCCGTAGTGCTAGTTGTTGTCCCCCTTGGCGGCGCAGTTCCTGTTTATGTTCATTGGGGATATCCCAGTAAGTGTAAGCCCACTGAGGATCACGCGGTAATAGGACAATCCGGCTTTCACCATAGCCAGAAGGCAAATCTGCGAGTCCTTCATCAACATCAGCTAGAGATCCACCTGTACGATCTTCCTGACCTAATTCAAACTTAGCAGCTTCCACGGTTTCTTGAGCCTCCAATGAACGAGATGGACTGAGCAAAGTTTTGCTGCGCTGTACTTCTAAAATTGATGCCAGCAATTGTGATTTACGCATTCGGCTATAGCGAGAGATGCTATATTCGCTAGCAACTTTTCGTAGTTGGCGTAAGGTCATCTCCTCTAGTGGCGGGCGTTCTTTTGCCATTAATTTGGCCTCCAGTAGTGTAAGCGGTAAATGATTTCCCCTGGTTAAAGAATGCTATATAAAATCTCATCCACATCCAGATGAATTTCTTATTCCTGACTCCTGGTTTTGCCCAGTTTTAAGTTTTTTAATCTGTTTTTAAATTGAGGTAACTTCTAACCAATTCCTGGTTATACCAAAATTAGCATTTCTTTGGGATCGGAGAAGTTCGTTTTGTTAAGTCAATATTAACCACTAAGCATATCTAGGGATCAAGGGGTAAGAAGTAGGCTTTTTGGCTGTTTCACGAATTTATAAGCCTTTTTGGGATCGTAATGTCATGATTTCCTGACATTACTGGTTGGCTTGATGTCCAGATAACAGCGAAAATGTCAGAATTCCATGACATTAAATATTGGGCGTAATTTGAGAGTTATAATTGATTGACTTATAAGTAAGTTAGCAAAAAAGCTCAACAGTATATAAACAAACCTGATTTTGTCAGTAGTGGCGTGGCAAAAGCTAGATGCTGTATTTCAAAAATAAACTATGAGTCCTATCTCTTATTACTGAGACGGCTTACTTAACTCATAACTCTTGAATTTTCATATTTGATTAACTATGACAAAAGATGAAGTCTTAGCAGCGAATGCAGCATTTTATCGAGCTTTTGAACGAAAAGATATTGAGATAATGAGTACAATATGGTCACAAGGAACTGGTAGTTTTTGTATTCATCCCGGAAGTAATATACTGCGAGGTTGGAAGGAGATTCGCACCTCTTGGGAACAGATATTTAAAAACACTGCTTATATAGAAATAAATACGGATATAATTACGACAGAATTAATTGATAATATTGCTTATGTTGTGCTGAAAGAAAATGTATTCCAGGTAGTCGCTGGGAGAAGGCTTGAAGCACAATCAACAGCTACAAATATATTTCACTTTCTTGGTGGAAAGTGGTATTTAGTTCATCATCATGGCAGTCCAATTTTACGATAAGGGTAAAGTAATATCTAACTAAAGACAAGACTAATAAATCATTTTTTCCATCGCATAAAGGCTGCACCAATCGATAATCCTGCAACCTGCCCCCAGAAGACAACAGCCGATTGATTTACGCCAACAGGGGGAATATTTAAACTACCTATTCCATAAAATAACTGTTGCACAAACCACCAAAATATGTAGAAAAAAGCTGGAAGTTCGATAGGAATGTATACAATAATTAGTGGCAAAATGGTGTCAATTTTAGCTTTAGGAAACTTCATAACGTATGCTCCTAAAATAGCTGCGATCGCGCCATTTGCCCCAATTAATGGTACTGTCAAACTCGGTTCAGCCAGAATTTGTACAACCCCAGTTATAATACCAGCCGCCAGATAAAATCCGAGATAGCGTCTATGTCCTAGAATATTTTCTACAGTCTTACCAAAAACCCACAAAAATAGCAGATTTCCCAATATTTGACTAAAACTGCCGTGCAGAAATATACTAAAAAGTAGTGAACATGACCGCCAAATTACAATTATCCAAGCAGCATTGTTGAAGAATAGTGCATTTGTAATTGCCCCACTGATCTGGGCTGGAATCACACCCCAGCTATTTATAAAAGAGCCTAAAGTATCACTAAATTCTAGTTGAAGTTCCCATAAAAATACGGCAACGTTAATGCCAATAAGCCAATAATTAATTATTGGCTTATTCCAACAACGAATATTATCACTAATAGGAATCATACTAATTCGTAATTCGTAGTTCGTAATTCGTAATTAAGAAAGGAACAGTAAATATTGCTATCTGCTCTCCACTCCCTCAATTTTCCTTAACGTGTGGCAAGATTGAAATCAGATCGCATCGCACTTAAGTAGGCAAACGAGATGCTGGGAAACACACTTGTTGGAAGATACCAAATTATTAGTAACTTGGGAGGAGGGGGTTTTGGTGAAACCTTTGTGGCTTATGATACTCAATTACCCGGTTCACCTCAATGTGTGGTCAAGAAACTCAAACCCCAGGCAAGCGATCCGGTAACTTTGGAGACAGCTAGGCGTTTATTTGATACAGAAGCACAAGTTCTGTATAAATTGGGAACTCACGATCGCATTCCTCAACTTTTAGCTTATTTTGAGGATAACGCCGAATTTTACCTCGTACAGGAATTAATCGAAGGTCATGACCTAAGTCAAGAATTAATACCAGGTAAAACTCTCAGCCAAGAACAAGTAATTTCGCTTTTAGAAGAACTTTTGACAATTCTAGAATTTGTCCATCAGCAGAATGTAATTCACCGTGATGTCAATCCGCGAAATATCCTCAGACGACACCCAGATGGCAAATTAATCTTAATTGATTTTGGTGCGGTTAAACAAATTACTACCCAAGTGATTCTTCCCGAAGGCTCAATTAAAGGTACTGTTGCTATAGGTACGCCTGGGTATATCCCCGGGGAACAAGCTCATGGTACGCCAAAATTAAGCAGTGATATTTATGCTACGGGAATAATTGCTATTCAAGCTGTCACTGGATTATTACCAGAAGAAATAGTCAAAGATGCTGAGACTAATGAAATTATCTGGCGCGATCGCGCCACGGTAACGCCAGAGTTTGCGGAATTTTTAGATAAAATGGTGTGCTATGACTTTCGAGAGCGCTATCCTTCGGCAACGATCGCATTACAAGCCCTGAAAGAGTTAACACTACCACCTACTGAGACAATAGCCTTAACTCCTATTTCTCCACCCAAAAATATAACGAAAGCTCAACCGAAAAAAGGTATTTTAGGTAAAGTTTTACTAACAATATTTTTAGTGGGAGTAAGTGGAGTAGCATCAATATTTGTTTTGAATCACATTAATTCGAATAACGCTATAGAATTATCCAAGCAAGGAAATACACTTTATGATTTGCAACGTTATCAAGATGCGTTAGAAGTATATCAAAAGTCCGTTAATATTAGACCAGATTATGCCAGAGGCTGGAATGGTCAAGGCAAAACACTGTATAAATTAAAAAAATCTAAAGAAGCTTTAGCTGCCTACGATAGAGCAATTCAACTTAAGCCAGATGATTTTGAGGCTTGGAGTGGAAGGGGTTTTGTATTGTCAAGTCTACAGCGATATCAAGAAGCGATCGCATCTTTTGATAAAGCCCTAAAATTAAAGAATGAAAGCTCGGAAGTTTGGAATGCTAAGGGTGAAGCTTTTAGTAACTTAAAGCAATATGACGAAGCAATTAAAGCTTATGAAAAAGCAATTGAGTTGAAATCGGATAATTACGAAGCTTGGTACAAAAAAGGATTAGCCTTACAGTATTCTAAACGATATGAAGAAGCGATCGCAGCCTACCAAAAAGTTGTAGATTTAAAACCTGACTACGAGCAAGCTTGGTATAATTTGGGAAATGCACTAATCAATTCACAACGTTATCAAGATGCATTCAACGCTTATGACAAAGCTGTACAATACAAGTCAAATTATTATCAAGCTTGGTTTTCGAGAGGTAATACCCTACTCAATTTACGACGTTATCCAGAAGCAGTTGAATCTTTCAATCAAGTAATTAAGTATAATCCTAGTAACTATCAAGCATGGTATAACTTGGGCTGGTCGCTGCATCAAAATCAGCGCTATGAAGAAGCAATAAAAGCTTATAATAAAGCCGCAACAATTAAGCCAAGAGACTATCAACTTTGGTATAACATGGGGAATTCCCAATACATTTTGCAAAAATATGAAGATGCGATCGCATCTTATAATAAGGCAGTTCGTTATAAACCAGACCATTCCGAAAGCTGGTATAGCAGAGGCAATGCTCTACTAAAGTTGAAAAAATTTCAAGATGCGATCGCGTCTTACGATCAAGCGATAAAATACAAGCCTAATTACCAACAAGCAATAGACGGTCGCAATCAAGCCCAGATTCAATTGCAATCCGAGAAACCTAAACCGATAATTGTGCCAGTTATCCCAGTTCCTAGTCCTATTATTACACCGCCGACAACTCCCTAGTACTGCAAGGCGGAATTAAAAATTCAAACAGGTATAGCGATTCCCAGTTAAGTGGGTACAGATAATATTTTGAAACGCAAAGGAACGCAGCGAAAAGTGTGGTCTTGGGGGTTTCCCCCATGAACAACTTTTCAAGACAAAGTAAAGCGCAGAGGTATGCAGAGATTTGTACCTCAGCAGACTAGGAAACGCTATAACGTAATTCGTAATTACGAATTGTTAACAACAATTAATTGGAACTTTAGTTGATTCTCAAGAATTTTTTGAGATAAAAACTTATAATTCATGGCATTACTATAAATTTTTTGCTTATTTTACCAAAAGCTGTGAGCATCGGTAATTTCTGGGGAAATCTAAACATAACCTAGAATTTCTTATTACCGAACTATGGAATTGAGGAGCTAACCCTTGATACAACAAAACTCCAGCCTATTGGCATTCGACAAAAAAAATCATCTTTCACGAAATTTACTAATTCGATTTATTCTTGGCGGCACTACCCTTATAGTCAGTATTTCTGCCTATTTGAGCTATCAAGCCGCGAGAAATCTGATGCTCAAAGATTTGAGACATAGCGCTTTTTTAGAGGTGCAGAGAGGAAATAGTGAAATTGAAGAGTGGTTACACGTTCGCCAAGTTGAGGTAGAAACCCTGGCGAATACTTCAACTGTCCGCTCTTTAAACTGGTCTGTGGCAGAACCCTATTTAAAGTCAGAAGTCAAGCGGATCAATGAATTTTTCTTTTTCCAAATAGTTAACCCAGATGGTTCATTTTCTAATACAAAAGTTGGTCGATCCGACAAAAATATTCAGGATCGAAACTACTTTCAAAAAGCAATTGCAGGTAAGAGCAACATTTCTGACCCTTTCATCAGCCGTTCTACAGGAATTCCTTTAATAGCGATCGCCACCCCAATCTCTTCAAATTCTGCTAGCAGCAGTTCACCGATTGGAGTCTTCCACGGCAATGTGAGAGTAGATCACATTGCAGAGGTTGTTAATTCCCTGCAATACGGCACGAACAGCTATGCTTTTGCTCTCAATTCCCAAGGAGAAGCGATCATTTATCCTAACTCGGCGTTAATGTCAACCGTAGAAAAACCTGCACCCAGCCTGCTGAAAATTAGCGATCGCAATTTAAATGCGATCGCTCAGAGGATGGTAAACAAACAACAGGGAATTGAGTTAATGGAAATTGACGGCACTAAACAATATGTAGCTTATCTGCCGTTGCAAGCTGCTAATTGGTCTGTAGCTTTGGTGATTCCCCGCCAAAATATCGAATCTCGATTGCAATTCCTCGATTTAATTGCCTTAATTGTTGGTGGATTGACAGCCACCATGATTACTGTCTTGTGGCAAGTGCAAGCATTTGAACAACGTGAACTGAAAAAATCTAAAGCTGCTGCTGATACAGCCAACCATGCTAAAAGTGAATTTTTAGCTAATATGAGCCATGAACTGCGAACGCCCTTAAATGGCATTCTCGGTTGTGCCCAAATTTTGCTGCGTTCCTCAGCTTTACCCAAACAAGAGCAATATCACGTCAATATTATTGAACAATGCGGTTCTCATCTGCTGACTTTAATTAATGACATTTTAGATCTCTCCAAAATTGAAGCGAAAAAGCTAGAACTGCATTCAGATGATGTGCATTTCCCCTCCTTTATCCAAGGAATTGTCGAAATATGCCAGATTCGGGCAAAACAAAAGGGCATTTTATTTGTCTATAAACCCGCGAGCAACTTGCCTACAGGGGTTAATGTTGATGTCAAAAGATTACGTCAAGTGTTATTGAATTTACTAGGAAATGCGATCAAATTTACAGATCAAGGTCAGGTTACATTTAATATTGAAGTCATCGAGCAACCTGCTAGTGATGGGCAAACAGGGAAACATCGCCTTCGCTGTACTGTAGAAGACACTGGCATTGGTATAACTCCCGCAGAATTGAGCAAAATTTTCTTGCCCTTTGAACAAGTAGGTGACAAAAAGCGCCAAGCTGAAGGCACTGGGCTGGGTTTAGCTATTACTCGGCAGTTAGTACAGATGATGGGTAGCGATATCCATGTTAAGAGTCAGATCGGTCAGGGGAGTAGCTTTTGGTTTGAGTTAGAGATACCCGAAGCAACTGACTATTTTCAACCTGCGATGTCTACGACGGGCTACGCCTACGCTTCATCAGAGAAACAAATCATTGGTTTTGAGGGTAGCCCCTACACCATCTTGATGGTTGACGATCGCTGGGAGAATCGCACAGTGATTACAGACTTACTGCAACCACTGGGTTTTAATGTAGTTGAAGCCAGCAACGGTAAAGAAGGTTTAGAAATAGCGATCGCCCTTAAGCCAGACTTAATCATCACAGATTTGCTGATGCCAGAAATGGATGGGTTTGAATTAATTAAACAACTACGTCACACTCCAGAAATTCAGGATGTATTGATTATCGTCTCTTCCGCTAGTGTCTTTGAAGCCGACCAACATCGCAGTCTACAAGCTGGGGGTAACGCCTTTTTAACCAAACCTATACACGTAGATGAATTATTGCATATAATAGAACATTACTTAAATTTGGTATGGATTTACAAGCAATCTCAGCCTGAAGGAGAAAAAGCTAAAGAAGCAACCACAGCAACTGCTCAATTAACCCCTCCTTCCGCCCAGGTATTGCAGGAACTAGTCACCTTAGCTACTAAAGGTAACTTCAATGCCATTCTCAAGTGGGCCGATCAACTGGAAGAAACAGACACAATTTTTGCACCCTTTGCTAATGAACTACGGCAACTAGCAAGGCAATTTGATGAAGATTTGATTCTAACTTTTTTGACTAAATATGCGGTGGAAACAGTATGAAAACTATTATTGAAAACCAAAAGAATTCTATCAATTATGCTCCTTCGAGGGGAATTGTTTTAGTCGTTGACGATAACCCTGCCAATTTACAAGTTTTATCCAGCTTTTTGGATCAGTCTAACTTTGAAGTTTGGGCAGCCCGCAGTGGTGAAAAAGCACTTCAGCGATTAGAAAATGGTGATTTACCTGATTTAATCTTACTAGATGTGATGATGCCGGGTATAGATGGTTTTGAAACCTGTAAACAGCTAAAAAGCAATCCTCGTGTTCAAGATATTCCGGTTATTTTTATGACAGCCCTCTCTGAAACGGCTGATAAAGTTAAAGGTTTGCAATTAGGAGCCGTAGACTACATTACCAAACCTTTTCAGCAGGAAGAAGTCTTAGTGCGGATTGAAAATCATCTAAAGCTGAGAAATTTGACGAAAACCTTAATCGCTAAAAACACCGAATTAGAACAGACTCAAACTCAACTGATTCAAGCAGAAAAGGTAGCGGCTTTAGGTAAAATCACAGCCGGAATTGCTCATGAAGTTAATAATCCCATCAATTTTATAGCTGGCAATTTAAATTTTGTTGAAAAGTATGTACAAGAGGTAGTTAGTTTATTGCATCTCTATCAAAAGCACCTGCCTTATCCACCAGACGAAATTAAAGCCGCGATTCAAAAAAGCGATCTCGAATTTTTGTTAGATGATTTATCTAAAATTATTAAATCTATGCAAGTTGGTACAGATCGCGTTACAGAAATTGTGTCATATTTGAATAACTTCTCACGACACAGAGAAGCTGGAAAAAAACTAGCAAATTTGCATGAAGGCTTAGAAAGTACACTACTCATTCTTGGACATCGCTTTAAAGGAAATACTCACTACCCAGCTATTCAATTAGTCAAGGAATATGGAGATTTACCACTGGTTGAGTGTTTCCCTGGTGAAATCAATCAGGTTTTTATGAATTTAATTTGTAATGCAATTGATGCCATTGAAGAAACAAATAAGAATAGAGAAATTGATGCAATTTATCAACATCCTGGTGTGATTAAAATTAAAACTGAGGCAATTGGAGAGCAAGTTATTTTAAGAGTTGCTGACAATGGCTCAGGTATAAATAAAGCAGATCAAACAAAAATATTCGATGCCTTTTACACAACCAAACCCATCGGGAAAGGAACAGGGCTTGGTCTATCTATTGCTTACCAAATTGTGGTTAATAATCATCATGGTAAGCTAACATACCATTCCCAGCCAGGGGAAGGCATAGAGTTTATTATTGAACTACCCATCCGATGAAACCAATTCGCAATTCGCAATAGAGCCTCCGGCACGCTACGCGAACGCAATTCACAATAAATCAAATCGGATTCCTATATAACTACCGAATATTAACTTCTTGTAGGTAATTTACTCCCTGGAGATATTCAATCCTATTCCCTGAGTTTTTAGGAATAAATGAATTTGTTCTTTTTGTAGAAGCTACCTTTTGATTGTCAGCCTGCACACGTTGTTTTTGAGTATACTCATTCAGTTTGACTTGAGCTTGAGCATAAACTAGAGTATCGTTGGGAATATTTCGGAGAAATTTTACAGCCCGCTCAAAATCACCAATAGATGCTTTTTTATAAGCGTTTTGTAAAAAGTATGCTGCTCTGATTTGACGCTTTCGGTTGTACTCAGCCAACTTATCTTGAACTAAAGCACCTGCACGACTTTCTTTAGGAATTTGCCGCAGATATTGTAATGCAGTAGAAAAATCTCTGATCTCGGCACTTTCGTAAGCTTTTGCTAATAAATCTTGGGTCTGTGCTTCAATATTGATGTATGCTTTCTGAACTAGTTTATCTGTTTTAGATTGCCAATATGAAATATTAGGAATTTGCGAAACAGCATCAAGAACATCTGACCATCGGCTCTCATGAAAAGCTATTTGAGCGATTTGGTATTGTTGTGCAGCAACTTGCCATTGCCCTTGCCATTCTTCAATTGTGGCCTGCGCTTCTGGATAAACATTACTGTGGGAAGGAATTGATTTAACAAGTGCGATCGCTTCTTGTAAATCCCCAGCTTGATATTCTTGTGTAGCTTTAGATAAAGTTTCTGTTTCTGAGTATGCAGGGGCAGTATTAATTAAAGAATATACACCAAATCCCATCAATAAAGAATTAGCCGCCAGTCCGACTTTCATTCCTGTGAATAATGGGGATAAGTTGCCAGGTGTAGGATTATTATCTTCAATCGCCGCTTCTAAAAAAAATTGATTATCTGCTTCTAATGTTTCTAGTGGCTGCTCCCATGTCATTTGTTTGAGTACTCGCAGCACCTCAGCCGCAGACTGGAAGCGATTTTGAGAATCGTAGCGGATCATTTGGCTGAGAACAGCAGCTAGATAATCGTTAACTGGCGTATTTTGAGAACGCCAAAAAATTTCATTAGTATAATGATCAACTTTTAATTGTAGTGGTTCTAGTCCCGTTAAAGCCTGGATAGCAATCATCCCCAAAGCATAAATATCACTGTTGGGCTGTGTTTGACCAATAAATTGCTCTGGCGGTATATATCCCAATGAAGTGACGGGAATTCTATAAATCGGCAATTCTGCACCGATGCCAAAATCGATAGACTGGATTGAGCCAAAGTCAATCAAAACTAACTTGCGTAGGGCATCGCTATTACGTCTAATCAGGTTTTCCGGTTTGATGTCACAATGAATCACGCCTTGAGAGTGGACAAATTCTAAAATACTTAAGACATCTATCAGGAATTCTACAACTTCCCTTTCACTCCACAGACATCCCCACTGTTGAGCAATGGGTAATTCCGCAGTCAGCGCATGTCCTTCAATTAGCTCTTGTACTAAATAAAACTGGTTGTTTTCTTCAAAGCAAGCGATAAATTCAGGAATTTGTTGATGGCTTCCTAGAAGTTTGAGAGTTTCAGTTTCAGTTAAAAACATTAACCTCAGCATTTCCAGGTAGCCAGGTTCGGAACTGTTGACTTTAATCTGCTTAACAACGCATTTGGGATTCTCTGGATAATCTACGTCTACAGCTATGTATGTTTGTCCAAATACCCCTGCACCCAGGCTTTGGACAATTTGGTAACGCCCTTGTAGTAATTTACCGATTATGTGGTTAGTCATGACCTGGTTACTCAGTAAGTCCTTATTATTTAGTTTTTCTGACATTCCCTCCTGTTTCCGGAATGCTTTAGAAATAAATGAATGGAGTTTTGATACATTAAATGTATGTTTAATTTTTTAAGTATTTTTGCGTAGAAAAATATGATGTTTTATTAAATTTTGTATTTTTATAGCAATTCTCCATTGAAGATGCACTTAATCTTGAAAACGAACCGCCAAGTACGCCAAGTACGCCAAGGAAGAGGGATATAAAGAATTGGTATTAGTAAAGAGTTAATATACGTTTAGTAATTATCAGAGTTAATCTCAAACAAGAGTAGCTAAAATTGATTGTCTAAACCAACAGCATATTCGTCTAGCGATCGCTCAATACGGTTTATTTAAGGGTCAACTGTACAAAATTGTGGGTTTTTGAGACGCGATAAATCGCCGTCTCTACAAGTGTTTCTTTTGTTTTCAGTTGTCTAGCTATTGATTTCTTCGTCGTGTTCAGCTACTTCAGATTTATCTTGTAACGGCTTCACTACCCGCGCGATCGCTTCTTGAATAAAAGCTTTAATAAATTCATCTCTGCGATTAATTTGAAACTGTTTCTGCACAACTTCCGTCATTCCACCATCACCCCAGTCTTGGTCATGACGAAAATATTCAATAAAACTTTTACCAGCAATTCGCGTTAAATAAGCTGCTGTCACGCCTTGAATGGCTCTACCAACCAGAAAGGTAGCAACATTGAGTTGCAACGCTGTAGATAATAATTGAATCGCTCCCTTGACAATACCTAAACTGGCAATAGTTTTCGCTAAAGAAAGGGCTAACTCTCGTCCCCGTTCCATATTCAACTCACAGCCGTAGACTCTGCCAATTTCCACAACCATTTGAGCATTAACAGCTGCTGTCGCCAATAAATCTACTACTGGTATAGGCGTGACTGAGACTACACCAGCACCAATCCATTGGAACCGTTCTACGATTTTGTCAGCTTGGCGGCGACGCTGACCATCGATGAGTTTTCGCGCTTCGTCTCCCAATCGCAGAGATTGTAAAAGAATATTATCCGCCACCAAATCTTCACCTTCGGCGCGTAAAACAGCAGCCGTGCGCCGCAGCAAAGGGACAATATCGGGTTCTGGCTGGTAGGTTTCGCCAGTTTCTAATTGTGCAGATTGAGGATTAGCCGCGATCGCTACCACATCATTAGTAGCAATAAATCCCCGTACCCGTTGACGCAATCTTGCGAGGATGGCATCTCTATCTTCATCTGTATATAAATCAGTTTTGTTGAGAACTAGGAGCGATCGCTTGCCAATTTCTGCTAATCCCCGCAACGGCTCATATTCTGAACGGCGTAAGTCATTATCTACCACAAATAACAGTAAATCTGCTTCTGTTGCCAGTTCTCGCGCCATTTGTTCCCGTTCCGTTCCCGCCACACCTGCTTCTAAAATCCCTGGCGTATCAGTAATTAAAATCTTGCGTTCTAATCCCTTCAATCGCAGACAATAAGTTTCTCCAACCTGGGTTGTACCCATCGGTGCATCCACTTGACCTACCATGCGTCCCATAATCGCATTTACTAGGGAAGTTTTGCCAGCACTCCCCGTACCAAATACCACTACTTGAATTTCACCCCGTGCTAAGTTCGCTTCAATCTCGCGCGATCGACTCAATAAAGCTTGGCGTGTAACTTCATCTTGAATTTGCGCTACCTGTTGGCGCACAGCTTGGAGAGTTGTAGAAGCAGCGTCAGATTTAGCCGCAGGAATTTGGGCCGCAGTGACTCGCTTGGGGTTGCGGCGCGATCGCTTTTCCCCAGATTGAATTACCAATACATAATAAACAAAAGCCGCAACCAAGGCTCCTATGAGGACAATCAGCAGCAACAGCAGCAAATTGCCAAGCAACGGCGAATAGGACAATTGCCAATAGAGGCGCGATAGGGAATCAATTAGCCATAGGGCTAGCCCCAAAATGACGATCAGACCAACAATTAGCGTTACTATGCGCGACAGAGGCATGGCTGGGAAAGGTTAGTGGGTATTTAGTAAGCAGATGCTTCTGATCTTAATAGTTTCAGGATTTTTTGAGATCAAATTGGATTGCGATGTCTCAGTAGAGAGAGATACTTCTAATCTTCACAGTTTCAGTATTTTTGACCAGGGTAGAAAAAGCCCTTTTTGATAAACTAAGAGCGCATTTTGGATAAAATTTGTTCTCACTTGCGGCTGGATTTCTTGTTTTTGATGAAAAACCGTCTAGTAAAAAATTCAACAGCGAGGAATACATGACTGCGATACCTAAATTAAAATACTTTAACTGGGTTCAACAAAGATTCCATCGCCTTAGTATTCGGCAAAAGATTTTTTACGGATACGGTTTGGCTTTGGGAATTGCAGTTTTAGGAACAACAGCAGGGTTGGTAATAGGCGATCGCTACTTTAAACAAGCCACACAACAGATTATATTGGCAGACGAGGAAGGAAGCTTGTTAAGTAGTTTACAAGGCGAACTGTTAGAAATACAGATTCATCAGCACGGAATACTGTCTTTTTTGCAGAGGCCGCAAGCATTACAAAGAGCAATTTCTGATTTCAAAACCGATCTGGCGGATGCGGAAACGTTACTTTTCCAGGCACAAGAATTTAGTCAAAGCATTACTCAAAGGGATTTACAAGCTCTGCTCACAAAGCATAACAGCACGATAGCAGGATATTTTGAACAACTTAGGTCGCTGATTCGGCAAATTTTGCCATTAACTTTACAGCCAGAGGGAGCTATAAAAGCACAGCAATTAATCTCGAAATTCAGTCAAAGTCAGGATGCTTTGAAGTTTTATCAATTTGCCCATGAGTTAACCGACTTTGCCAAAACACTTCAAAAACGCCAAGAGGAAGCTCATTTAGCGCAAGAAAAGGCTGCGCTAATCCAAGCTCAGATTATTATTGGTAGTATGGTTCTGTCAGTTGCGATCGCTGCTATCCTGGCTTTTTACACCAGTACAATCATTGCCTATCCGATTAAAGCGGTGACAGATATCGCCCAAAGAGTCAGCCAAGAAGCCAATTTCGACTTGCAAGCACCCGTAATTACCCAAGATGAAGTGGGGGCATTAACTACTTCTCTTAACCAGCTAATCCAACAGGTAAAGCATCTTTTAGAAGAACAACAGGCTGAGTCTCAAGTCCGACTAATTCAAAGTGAAAAAATGTCTAGTTTAGGACGAATGTTAGCTGGTGTTGCCCACGAAATTAATAATCCTGTAAATTTCATTTCTGGCAACCTCGTACACGCCAAAACCTATACTGACGATTTATTAGCATTACTGCAAGTATATAAAGCCGAAGTTCCTCAACCTTCTACTGCCGTGCAAACTCTTACAGAAGAAATTGATTTGGAGTTTCTAGAAGTAGATTTGCCAAAACTCTTTAATTCCATGAAAGTTGGCGCTGAACGCACGCGAGAAATTGTCCGAAGTTTAAAAGATTTCTCTCGTTTAGACGATGGGGAAGCGCAGTTAGTAGAGCTACACGCTTGTCTAGATAGTACATTATTGATTCTGAACAATCGCTTTAAAAATGGGATTAATCTTGTTCGCAGTTATGGAGAGATTCCAGCGATTCCAGGTTATACAGGTTTACTTTATCAAGTATTTATGAATCTTCTCAGCAATGCACTTGATGCTTTGGAGCAAAAATTGGCTGACAATCCCGAATTTATCCCTGAAATCACTATCATTACTGAACTTTGCCAGGATGATTTAGTGATAGTACGAATTACTGACAACGGCCCTGGTATTTCACCAGAAAATCAGAAAAAGATATTTGAAACATTTTTTACAACCAAACCGCGAGGCATTGGCACTGGTTTAGGGCTAGCGATCGCATATCAGATTGTGGTAGAAAAACATCAAGGTAAGATAACCTGCCAGTCTGAGTTAGATAAAGGTACAGAGTTTGCGTTGGCTCTGCCCACCGCAGGTATCACTCTACCAATTTCTCAGCCTTAAGCTAGTAGCTTTCCAAAGCCAATTTTTTATAGAATTAAATCTTTTGGTAGACTAACCAAATACCTACAGCAAACACTTCAAGCCAGTTTTGGCAAGCTTTTTTAGAGCAAGGGGAGAAATAAATTTATGGGACTTTTTGATCAAATTCTTGGTGCAGTTGCTAATCCCAATCAACAGGGTAGCTTAGGGCAACTAGGAGGAATTATTAACACTGTACAACAATTGAGCGATCGCACTGGTGCAGATCCTTCCACCATTCAATCAGTCTTGTCAATTGTGGGTGGTCAAGTCCGTTCTGCTTTACAAAACAAGCAAGCCACAGATGGAAATGAAGCCGCACAAAGTTTAGTGAATCAATATGCTGGGACTTCACCTAACCCCCAAGCCGTCAATTCGCTGTTTTCTCCTCAGATACAACAGCAAGTAGCTCAAGTTGCTTCTCAGCGCACGGGATTAGATGCTGGTATAGTTCAACAATTGCTACCTTTAGCAGTACCTTTAGTGCTGAATTTTTTACAATCGGGTGCAAATTCTCAAAATCCCAGAACTGGCGGCAACTCCGTACTGAATTCCTTCTTAGATGCTGACGGCGATGGTGATGTTGATATCGCTGATGCCATCCAAATGGCTAGTCGTTATATGAGAAAGTAATACTTTTCCCCACTCTTATACAGACGCGATTAAACGCGTCTCTCCCTACTCCATCAATCAGACAGTCTATGTCTAAACTTTTTGACTGTATTACCGACGAACTGCAAGACTTTATTGCAGCCCAACATCTTTTCTTTATTGGCTCTGCACCCTTGAGTCCTACGGGTCATGTTAACCTATCTCCTAAAGGTTTAGAATGCTTTCGCGTCCTCTCTTCCAACCGAGTAGGTTATCTAGACCTTACAGGCAGTGGTAACGAAACATCAGCCCATTTACAAGAAAATGGGCGCATAACCTTCATGTTTTGCGCCTTTGAAGAACCCCCACGTATCCTCCGTCTTTACGGTCAAGGAAAGACGATTTTACCGAATTCTCCAGATTGGGACTCTCTATACTCTTTGTTTATGCCGATTCCCGGAACTCGTCAGATTATCGTCGCTGACATCGAAAGAATACAGACTTCTTGTGGTTTTGGCGTACCGCTATATGAATATCAAGGTCAGCGCCAGACTTTAGTAAACTGGGCTAATAAAAAAGGCGAAGAAGGAATTCGAGAATATCAACAGAAGAAAAATCTTGTCAGCATTGACGGTTTACCCACACCAGTGAGTAAATTATCTTAAATTTTACAAAAACGAACTTTGGGGCATGAGTTATGGATTATTATATTCGTCTACTCACACAAGAAGATGAGCCTTTCCTTTGGCGAATGCTTTACGAAGCAGCCCATCTGGTAAAAGAAGGTAATTTGACAGTGCAGGATGCAATGAATAATCCTGATTTGGCAAAATATGTTAAAGATTGGGGACGTAAAGATGATAGCGGCTTTGTCGCTATTCTGGAAAGTAGTAATCAACCAGTAGGAGCGGCATGGCTGCGTCTATTGACAGGTGAAAATAAAGGATATGGCTATGTTAATGAACAAACTCCTGAACTAGCTATTGCCATTCTTCCTCAATATAGAAATAAAGGTATAGGAACGCAGTTACTCACACATTTGTTAGCAACAGCTAAAACATCTTATCCATCAATATCACTTAGTACCGAAGTGACAAATCCAGCCGTGACTTTATATAAACGATTTGGTTGGGAAGTGCTTGCTGACAGTGAGACAATCAACCAAGTTGGTAGCATCCATTTTAAGATGAAAATTGATTTTTAGGCTTAAAGCTCGTCAATTGTAGGGAGTGTAAATAAGAAAGCCGCCAAAGCGATCGCAGGTTGCAAGCGGCTTTTTGGTGTAACATCACAATAGTTGTCAAATCCCTATCTTCATTGTCAATTTTGCTTTTATGACTCTTTAGGATCGGTGTCACCACTAATTATTACTTGGAACAAGTTTCCTAGTAAAGAGGAAAACGCGGAAACTAACACTATCAGCATTAAACTAGCAAGGGCGGCAAAGGGAGAGATGATGAATAAGAGTAATAGTGCAAGCATCAAAATCGTTAGTAATGTCTTATTCATCTTTTTCACCTCTAATAGTTGCTACTCTCAAGCTAACCAGTTAAGTCATGATCTTGACCACAGTCAATAGAAGGAATTAGTCTTAGTTCTCTGGTAAGATTTTGCAACAAAATTGACTGCCAAAGTCTAATTTATAAATCAATAATCTGTCACTTCCCCTCTGTTAGATTTAACCTGTCCGTGCTTAGTTTTATAGTCAAGGCGCTTTCTTTGAGAACTGCGAGTTGGTTTAGTAGGTTTGCGTTTTATCGTCACTACAACTGCGCTTTGAATGAGTTCTTGCAGTCGTTTCAAAGCTGACTCTCTATTGTTTTCTTGGCTTCGGTGTTCCTGCGCTTTAATTACAACAACTCCATCCTGGGTGATGCGTCGATCCTTCAGCTTTAAAAGCTGTTCTTTATAATAATCTGGTAATGATGAAGCAACAATATCGAAGCGCAAGTGAATCGCCGTGGAAACCTTATTTACGTTCTGCCCTCCTGCTCCTTGCGAACGAATCGCACTAATTTCAATCTCACTCTGTGGGATGATAACTTTATTGGAAATTTGCAGCATTACTCACAAAGAGAAACTTTTCAATTTGGGATAAAAATCATTTACTCGGTTTGTTCAGCAGAATCCATCACTAGGTGTTGGTCTTCATTGTTATCCAAATTCACCTCTAAAGTTTTTCCTTCTATTGTCACTTTATCACCCGGTACTAGTCGCCGCCCTCGTCGTGTTTCCAACATTCCATTTACTTGGACATCGCCACCTTGAATCATTAGTTTGGCTTGTCCTCCAGTTGGCACTATACCCATCAACTTTAAATATTGATTTAACTTAATTGTGTTGTCTCGGATTTTCTTCATCGTTAATAAAACTACATCACCTTCATTGTATCGTGGCGTTATCAAGACGAAGCTTCAAAAGAAGCAGGGAGCGGGGAGCAGGGAGCAGGGGGCAGGGTGAAAGAATTCTCTCCTTTTATCCTTACATTTGGGCTAGTTTTACTAGTTGGCTCTGCTGGAGCGTAATAGCCCGTTGTAGACATCGCAATAACAAAAACAGTAATGCCAGTTTATTATCTATAATGTTGATCGACAAAACTGCCAGATATAGGTGAACAAACTAGTCTGGAAGGTTCTTTTAGTGTGTTCAGGGGACTGGATCTATGATTAAGCTCGGTTTATTGGTACAGTCCCAGAATAACTCTTTGGGTATCGGGAAAGTTACCGAAATCTCTGATGCCAATGCAAATGTTGAGTATTTCTGCTCTATAGGGCAACGTCTTCAAAAAACTTTACCTTTAAGTTCTCTCTCTGAGGTCAGGCTTGAACCACAGGCTCGATGCTATATTAAGTCTCAGACTCAGGATAAATGGATAGTTGGCAGAGTTTTCATCTGGGATGAAGATACAGAAATGTATCAAATTGATTTACCAGATAAGAAAACTGCGATCGCTACTGAAGAAGACATTTACGTTCGTTGTAATCTGCCAAACACAGACCCCATCGAAACTCTAGCGATGAAGGGTCACGAAACGCCTTACTTCCACGATAAAAGATTGGCTTTCGTCAAATCTTTGATTAAGCAACGCGCTGTCAGTCGCGGGATGACGGGACTGATTTCGGCAAATATTAATCTTTATCCTCACCAAGTTGAAGTAGTGCGGCGGGTACTGGAAGACCCAATTCAACGCTACTTGCTAGCAGACGAGGTGGGACTCGGAAAAACCATTGAAGCGGGTGCAATTCTGCGTCAATTCCTCTTAGATGAACCGAAAAAAGGGGCGGTGGTATTAGTTCCGCAATATTTGCTCAAACAATGGCGGACTGAGTTAGAAAACAAGTTTTACATCTCCCATTTTGGCAAACGGGTAGCGGTGCTGGCGGTTGAAGATATCCACAAAATCAACCTGAAAGCGAGGATAGGCTGCTTAATTTTAGATGAAGCTCATCATATCGCAGCAATGGCAACCTCCAAGGATGCAACAGTGCGCCAGCGTTTTCAGACTTGCAAAGAACTTGCTCATAAAAGCGATCGCTTACTTTTATTATCAGCTACTCCAGTTCTCAATCATGAGCAAGATTTCTTGGCAATGTTGCACTTGCTCGACCCAGCAACCTATAAAATTGGTGATTTAGCAGGTTTTCGCGCCAAAGTTGAAAGCCGTCAAGAAATTGGTAGACTTCTACTTTCTTTTAAAGAAGGTGCGGAACCTGCTGTTCTTAAAAGCAACTTGCAGCAACTACGAACCCTCTTAGCTGAGGATGAGTATTTTTTGAAGCTGGCGGATGATTTAGAAAATTGTTTACAAACAAATTCTACCGAGCAAGATCAAATCGTTCAAGCGATTCGCACCCACGTCAGCGATATCTATCGACTACACCGCCGAATGCTTCGCAACCGTCGCGCGGCTGTGGAAGATGTCATATTTGACCGCAATTTTATCCCCAAAGAAGAGTACGATTTAGACGAGCGATCGCTTGATATCCACGAACTACTCAATCAATGGCGGAGTGTTGCTCCTGATGAAAAGCCATATCAGCGAATTTTTCTGCTGTTCTTCTTAGCTGCTGGTACTTGGTTAGGGATTTTAGAACAGGTAATTAGCGCCCGGTTAACTGGTAAGCCTCATGCTAAACTCATCCAGGAGTTTAAAGAAGATGATGTTCGCATCTTAACAACAACCCCTAAATTTTCAGGGGAAGAAGAGATTCTGCAATCCTTCCTCAAAATTATTCGTCAACCCCAAGAAGATGGAGAACGGGCGGAAAATTTAAAAACAGTGCTGCTGAATCAGCTAGGTACATACTACAAAATTCCCGCAAACATTCGGAAGAATCAAAACGAATTCCTCACGAGAATACAGCAGAGGATTCGCAGACCAATTTCTGGTGATATTCTGCCCAAATTTATTGTATTTACCAGTTTCGCGCAGACTTGTGGTGAAATTGTCCGGTATTTGTCTAATATCTTTGGTGCAGACACAGTAGCTAAACATCAGTTTGGGGAACCACCAGACAAAGTTGAGGAAGGCTTAAATAAGTTCAGGAATAACCCCAACTGTTTTATTCTAGTATGCGATCGCTCTGGAGAAGAAGGGCTTAACCTCCAATTTGCCGATTGGTTAATTCATTTTGACCTACCTTGGTCGCCGAATCAATTAGAGCAAAGACTTGGCAGGCTTGACCGCATTGGTAGCAAAATTGGAGTCCAATCTTGTGTTTTGATTGGCCCTTATTTGTCAGATAGCCCTCACAATGCTTGGTATCAAGTATTGAAAGATGGGTTTGGTATTTTCCAACAATCAATTGCGAGTTTACAATTTTATGTGGATGATAAACTTGCAGAATTAGAAACAGCTTTGTTTAAATCTGGTGCTGCTGGATTATTAGAGATGATTTCGCCTATCCAAGAGCAAATTGAAACCGAAATTGCAAAAATTAACGAACAAAATGCTCTAGATGAAATCGACGCTAACGATGAAATTGCCACCGAGTATTTTCAAGAACTCGATAACTACGATGCTTGTCATCTAGAAATGAAACGAGCAATTGAAGGCTGGATTTGTGAAGCGCTGGGATTTCGAGGAATCAATAACCCCGACTCCTCAGAGATGCGACGTTATCAACCATCAACGCGCACATTAGTTCCCATAAATGATTTAAAAAACCGTTTTGCTGATAGTAGCCTAGACCAATTTGGGACTTATAATCGCAGGGTGGCAAACCAGAATCCTGGTATTAAACTCTTTCGAGTTGGGGAAGGATTTGTTGAAGCACTTTGGAACTATATAAACTGGGATGACCGAGGTGAAGCCTTTGCTCTGTGGCGCACTGATGCATCTTGGGACTCTAAAGAAGGAAAAGAATGGTTTGGTTTCCAATGCAATTATGTGGTGGAGGCAAATTTAAGAATTGCCAAACAAGTGTTACTAGATAACAAACTCGATAGTTCTCAATTCAAACACTTGCAGCGACGTGTTGATGCTCTATTTCCGCCAATTATAGAAACCATCTATGTTGATGGTCGTAATGAGCCAATACGTGTTGTTGATGATAAAGCGCTCTTAAGTATCCTGCAACGTCCATATAAAGATAAAAACAATAATCAGGGACGAGATTACAATCTGGCAAAAGAGCGCTTAGGAATTATTGACGAATTCGTTGACCCTAGTAAATGGCAAAATTTCTGCTATCAAGTGCGGAACACTTCTTCAGAATTACTCGCAAATCGTCCAGATTTTATTGACTTATGTCAAAGTTGTGCTAAGGTTGCCGAGAAGAAATTAGCCAATCGAGTCGAACAATTACGTTTGCGTTTAAACCAACAAAGTTGGGATAATGCATTAGCTGAAGAATTGAAAATAGAAACTGCTTTAAATGCAGCCATTCTCCAAGGAATTCGCCAACCCCAGATTAGGCTTGATTCTGTCGGCTTTATTGTTGTATCGGGGCGATCGCTTGTGCAATTTGAGTGATATCATTTATGTGCGGTTAAATAGCCGCCTTAGTAAGTATACTAACCCCACCCATCTAAGAGGTGGGGTTTTTTAAAATTTGCAAATATTATCGGGAAATCGTCTTTTAAATAATTTGCACTGTTGTTGTAACACCATTTCCTGAGCAGATTTTTTTACCAAGTATGGTAGCGCGATCGCGTATACTTTGATCTTAAAGTGCAGTTGTAATTGCGATCAGAGAGGCTTAGATCCCCGACTTATTGAATAAGTCGGGGATCTTTTTATCCGTAGCTGTTACTGATGACATTGTTGTAAAAACATATATAGTAGTGCCTATACGCAAGGCAACTTGCCATTAGTAATTGCAACACTATGTTAATTAATGAATTAAGAGATATTAATTTTATTATATTCCCTGACTGGTCTAATTTAGAAACTGCGATGCCTTCTCTACGAGAGGCTACGCCAACGGCGAGCTTCTCTACGAGACGCTCCGCGAACGCTAACGCAGAAGATTTAACAAATGTTCTCAAAACTCTTTTCACACATCCAGCTAGACAAGATATAACCCTATTAATTGACACTCAAAGTTTATCGGATGAGCTACAAGATAATGCTAACTCACTGCTTTTTGAGACTGTTCTGAAACTTAGCTTAGAAGAGATTGTCTGTGAAGACCTCAATGTAGGGCTTACAGGTCAGTTAACTATACAAGAATGGTCTGTGATTAAATCATTCATTAACTTTCGCATTCCAATTAACAATGAAGATGGCTATATTATCCAGCAGCCAGAAATTGTAAAAATTCCGATATGTGATTTGGCAGAAATTTGCCAGCAAACTGCTTATGAAGCTGCTCGACTAGAATCTTGGCAAAGATGGGGTGACTATTTCGCAGACAGTGAATCGCCAGAAAATGGTATCCCATATTACAGCAAGTATTTATCTCGTTGTCCGCAGCAGATTGACTATTATCTGAAGCTAAGTAATATTTTCTATAAAACTGGTCAGATGCAAGAGGCTATCGAAACATTGCAGAACGGTATTAGCCGTTGTCCTCAAGCAGAAGAACTCTATTTTTGGCTGATTATTCGTTTCAAGCAAAGCCACAAATATTTGGAAGCTCGTAACTTCGCTCAACAGGTTACAGATAAGTTCCCTGAAAACTATATATTTAAGATGTTAAGCCATCTTATGCTGCCAGAAATTTATCATACTCCTGATGAGATTGATACTTACCGAGCATGGTTTCAGCATGGGCTAGAAAAACTAAGTCAAGAAATAAGAATAAAGAGCCTTGATGAACAGAAAAAAGCTTTAACAGGAATCATGAATCATACAAACTTTTTTCTTGCATATCAGGCAAAAAATGATGTATTACTACAGCAAAAATATGGGCAGCTAGTTTACCAAACTATGGCGATAAATTATCCCCAATGGATTCAGGAACGTCCGATTTATTCTATTAAGAGCAATCAGCGAATTAAAATTGGCTATCTTTCCTATTTTTTGTGTGGCTGGAGCGGAACAGTATTATTCTTAAACTGGCTGAAATATGCAGATAATCAAAATTTTGAAATTTATTCATATCACATAGGGCATCAAATTGATGCTGCCACTCAATTATTTCAGTCTTATAGTACAAAGTTCTATCATTTGCCGAATAATTTAGAACAGGTTTGTCAACAAGTTATTGATGACAACCTTGATGTGTTAATTTTTCCAGAATTAGGAATGGATGCCACAACACTATGTATTGCTGGACTTCGTTTAGCACCGATTCAATGTATGGCTTGGGGACAACCTGTAACTTCTGGATTGCCCACCATTGACTATTTCTTATCTAGCGAATTGATGGAACCTGTGAATGGGCAAGATCATTACACCGAAAAGCTTGTCCGTTTGCCTGGTGTGGGAATTTCCTATCCTACCATCAAAGTTGACTCAATTCGCCGCAACCGATTATTTTTTGGATTACGAGATGATGCGATCGTCTACATCTCTAGTCAAGCTGGCTATAAATATCTACCGCAGCACGATTACATTTACGCCGAAATTGCCCGTCAAGTTCCCAATGCTCAGTTTATGTTTCTTCGCTCTGGGATTTCTCAAGAACGTCTGCAACGGGTATTTGCGGCTGTAGGTTTAGATAGTCTTGATTATTGTGTATTCTCGCCTGTTTTACCGCGTGAAGATTACTTTGACTTGCTTTCTTTGGCAGACATTTATTTAGATACCTTTGACTGGGCGGGTGGCAACACAACACTGGATGCGATCGCTTGTCATTTACCGATTGTTACTTGTCCTGGTGAGTTTATGCGAGGGCGACACTCTTATGGTTTCTTGCAAACTATCGGTGTAACTGAGACAATTGCCGATGATGCCTCGCAATATATCAAAATTGCAGTGCGATTAGCAGTAGATATTGATTGGCGATCCTCAGTTCGGGAAGCTTTAAAACTCTCAAGCAAGGTTCTGTTTGACAATCCCACCGCTACCCAAAATTTAGAAGCATTCATCAAGCAGGCGATCGCTTTGAGAAAATGAAGCCACTTGATTATATTTTGACTTTCCCTGAAAAATAAGTAAGTATTAACACTTGTGATCCTGAAACGAAGCGATCAAAAATGAAACGTTCAAATCGGCTTGCTTGGATAGGAGCGATCGCACTCGCTGCGATCGTTTTACTAACTTTGTTCGCGGCTCCCAATAATACAAAAATTAACGCTGGCTCTAGTTATAACCGCGCCTCTGATGGCTATGGTGCTTGGTATGCTTTTATGCAACAGCAGGGAATTTCTATTAAGCGCTGGCAAAAGCCTTTTAGCGATCTTCAGCCAGAGAAAAGCCCAGTTACCTTTCTACAGATCAGTGGCTATCCCAGAGACACAACAGTGGATAGTCAAGAGCGCGAATGGATAGAAAAAGGGAATACTTTGATAATTTTGGGTGCGGGAGCGCGGGTTACAGAAGCAGAATTTAGCACCATGCAAAAATCTCCCCAAGGTGATATCAAAATTGATACACGTAGACGATATCAGAAAGCTGACTCCAATGAAGTTAATTTAGGCGATCGCTTTGGTGCTGTTGTCTGGGAAAAAAATTACAACCAGGGAAAGGTAATTTTTTCTACCACTCCTTATTTAGCCGCTAATGCTTATCAAGATTATTTAAGTAATTTCAAGTATCTAGCTAGTTTAGTAACAGCAAAAAGTAACACAGTAATTGTCGATGAATACATCCACGGTTATAAAGATGCTGATGTCAGAAAGAAAGAAAGTGAGGGTAATTTATCTAGCTTTTTTGCGAAAACTCCTTTATTTCCGATATTAATCCAGGTAGGTATTCTGCTATTGGTGCTAACTTGGGCGCAGAATCGCCGCTTTGGGAAACCAATGGCTTTAGATACAACAGTTGCAGATAACAGCGAAGCATACATCCAAGCCTTAGCGGGAGTCTTGCAGAAAGCTGATACCACCGACTTTGTTGTAGAAATGGTGGGTAAAGAAGAACAACTACAACTCCAAAAAGCTTTGGGGTTAGGACAAGTACTTTTAGAACCTCAAGCCTTAGTCGCTTTTTGGATGGAAAAAACAGGCAAAAGCGCAGCAGAACTTGATGCAGTTTTAAAACTACAATCTCGTAAAAAACCGATCGGTGAACAAGAGCTGTTAAGCTGGTTGGGGAAATGGCGAAGCATTAGATTAATTCGTAATTCGTAATTAATTTTTGGAATTATACATAATATTTCTGCGTTGGTTATTTATCAGTAATAAAATATGAGCGAAACTCATCCGATCTTAATTCGTCTTGGTCAAGGTCTTAATAAAGTAATTGTCGGACAATCTAGCCTCATCCAACAACTTTTAGTAGCACTGCTAGCGGGTGGACACGTAATTTTAGAAGGAGTACCGGGAACTGGTAAAACTCTACTAGTTAAAGTGCTGGCGCAGTTAATTCAAGGGGATTTTCGCCGAATTCAATTGACACCAGATGTCTTACCTTCAGATATTACTGGGACAAATATTTTTGACTTAAATAGCCGCAATTTCACTTTGAAAAAAGGGCCAATATTTACTGAAGTGCTGCTAGCAGACGAAATAAACCGGACTCCTCCCAAGACACAAGCAGCGCTACTAGAAGCGATGGAAGAGATGCAGGTAACGCTAGATGGTGAAAGTTTACCCTTACCTGATTTATTTTGGGTGATTGCAACCCAAAACCCTCTAGAATTTGAGGGGACTTATCCTTTACCAGAGGCACAGTTAGACAGATTTTTATTTAAGCTGGTGGTAGATTATCCAGATCAAGCTGCTGAAAAGCAAATGTTACTCAATCGTCAGGCGGGTTTTACAGCCCGACGTTCGGATATTAGCCGGTTGAAACCGATCGCAACAGTAGCCGATATTTTACAAGCACGACAAGCAGTGAAAGAAGTTAAAGTGTCAGAAGCGATCGTTGATTATTTGTTGGCGTTGGTGAGAATATCGCGTCAATATCCCGATTTAACTTTGGGTGCATCACCTCGCGCTGCTGGTGCTTGGTTGCAGACATCTCAAGCCTTGGCGTGGTTAACTGGAAGGGATTTTGTCACGCCAGATGATGTGAAAGCAGTTGCATCGCCTTTGCTACGTCATCGCCTGATTTTAAAACCAGAAGCAATGCTGGATGGTTTACAAATGGATGCGGTAATTGCATCGGTAATTAATCAAGTGCCAGTTCCGAGGTGAAAAAATTCGTTGTTGCGATCGCCCCAACCTAGTATAAAGCGATCGCTCACTAATACTACAAATACTTCTGCAACAATAACCCTAGCTTTTCCTTCGTCGCAGCTGGCGCTTTATCCAACTGAGTCAAAATCGCATATTGCAATGCTGAATGCGCCTCACTCTTTGGTGGATTTTCACTCAATCGCCGCACAGTTTCTTGAATCACTTTTTGAGCATTGGTAGCATTCCGCAGCAAATTACCAATTACCAATTCCACTGTCACACTGTCGTGATCTGGATGCCAACAATCATAATCTGTCACCAGCGCTAAGGTTGCATAAGCAATTTCAGCTTCTCTAGCTAGCTTCGCCTCTGGTAAATTCGTCATCCCAATGATGGTTGCACCCCAACTACGGTAAAGATTCGATTCCGCCTTCGTAGAAAAAGCTGGCCCTTCCATGCACACATAAGTACCGCCGCGATGGAGGGTAACTTCTGGTAAATTGAGAGATGCGATCGCATCTGCCAACACACTAGCCAAGTTCTTACAAATCGGATCGGCAAAGGCAATGTGAGCCACAATTCCCTCACCAAAAAATGTGGAAATCCGATTTTTTGTTCTGTCAATAAATTGATCTGGCACTACCATATCCAATGGTTTCGCCTCTTCTTTCAAGGAACCCACAGCACTAGCTGAAATTAAATACTGCACTCCCAATTGCTTCATCGCATAGATATTAGCGCGAAACGGTAATTCAGAGGGTAACAGCGTGTGATTGCGGCCATGACGCGCTAAAAAAGCTACTCGTGTACTATCTAATGTCCCCAGAATCAAAGCATCAGATGGCGAACCAAAAGGGGTTTGGATATGTACCTCTTCTACATCTTTGAGTGCGTCCATTTTATACAGACCACTGCCACCAATAATCCCAATACTAGCTTGAGCCATGATTCTGAACCTGTTCCTTGCTGATCTGCTAAGTTATTTTACCGAAAAGGGGAGTAGCAGAGAAGCCAGATTCTAACTTGGGCAAATTTCTAAGTAAGTGTTTACTCTGGATGTCTTGTCAAACTATTCTTTACTCAACACTTAGAATTGAGAAAAGCCCATTGATTCTGTTAATTTGCGATCGTGCTACTCCTGAACAAATAGAGCAGATGCTCCAAGAACACAAATTCTACATCAAACTTGCGGTTGATATCGAGCGTCGGGTAATAGTTGGAGGTGGTGAGCTACACGCTGACTGTGAAGAAGTTTTGTTGAATGAGGGTAGTAGACAACAAAATATTTGGGCTGCCAGTTTGATGCCTGCAACGGGGAAAGTTATTTATGAGTCAATGGTAAATCTTCGCCCTCGTCAAAACCGATCAATGGAGATACTTGACTCTAATATTAAAGAAAGAATGGCTCAAATCATTAAGGAGTTTTTCATTAACTTATGACAGACTTTACCTTGAAGCAACAAAGCTTTGTGCAGGACGATATCCCCACACGTCTGGGTTACTTAGCAGTAAATTTATCTCAAATTAAAACCTTGTGGCTTGAAGGGTTACATCAGGACTCAATCATCCAACTTGTTAAAGAAAGTAGGTATTTTATTGAGTGGATTGTCCCAGATATGGTAGAAGCAGACGACATTGACCAAGCCGCAGAGTTAGTTGACTTAGTTCGGGTTTTGACGCGCTGGCTGTTTAAGTGGGATACAATCTGGTCGGATGCTACAGAAAAGCTATCTGCTGCTCAACAAACAGAAAATTGGTTGAAGCGCGTTCTCGAAATATCGGGTAGAGAATCTGAATCACTGAGCGCTTGACTTCCAGGTTTTAGCAATCAAATCTCCGATAATTTTTGGTGATTAATGGCTATAATTCGCCCTTAAGTTAATCGTCATCATAGTGTTTAATCAATGCTTAATGTATACAAATGTTAAGTAAACTCACTCCTAAGCAAGGATAGAAAGTAAAAGTTATACTTTTGGGAAAAGGCTTATTTTATCCCTGTTTTTAACATTTTCATAAATCAATGGCTCTCAATTTTCGTTTCGCGGTAGTCAGTGACTTACACCTGGCACTTCCCCACACAATCTGGGATCATCCTAGCCGATTTCATCTGGTAGAAGTTAGTATTTCGGCGTTTCAAAGTGTACTCGAACATTTAACACAACTCGATCTAGATTTTTTATTGTTACCAGGAGATTTAACTCAGCACGGCGAACCGGAGAATCACGCCTGGTTACAACAGTGTTTAGCCCAGCTACCTTTTCCCGTCTATGTTGTTCCTGGTAATCATGACGTTCCTGTGCTGTTGGCCGATCGCCAATCAATCAGTTTTGCGGATTTTCCCTACTATTACACCAAGTTTGGCTATGAAGATCCGCAGCAGATGTACTACGTTCGTCAGTTGCTGCCTGGAGTTAAGCTGATTGGATTGAATTCTAACTCCTTTAATGACCAAGGTGAGCAAGTAGGGTGTTTGGATGCCAAACAGCTACGGTGGTTAGAAGAAGTATTGGCGGCATCTGTTGGTGAATTAGTTTTGGTGATGGTGCATCATAATGTGGTGGAGCATTTGCCCAATCAATCAAGCCACCCACTGGCAAATCGCTATATGCTGGCAAATTCAGCAGAATTATTGCAATTGCTAAGACGCTACGGAGTCAAACTAGTATTTACTGGGCATTTGCACGTTCAGGATATTGCTTACTCCGATGGGGTATATGATATTACCACTGGTTCTTTAGTTAGCTATCCTCATCCTTATCGGGTGTTAGAGTTTCATCGAGATAACCAAGGTAAAGAATCGTTGCAAATTGTGTCCCATCGGGTAGAGTCAGTACCTGATTTTCCCGACTTGCAAGAGTCATCGCGGCAATGGATGGGCGATCGCTCTTTCCCATTCCTCATCAAGTTATTAACTCATTCTCCATTAAACTTACCACTATCACAGGCCAGAAAATTAGCTCCTAGTTTGCGAGACTTCTGGGCAACTATTGCCGATGGAGATGCAGTGTTAGATTATCCCCAGTTTCCATTAGAAGTGCGTCGCTACATTGAAACTTATAGTGCGTCGGCACAGCCTAACCCAGGTATGGGTACTAGTGGAATGACGCTGATTGATAACAACGGCACACTTTTGCTACGTTAGGAGTATATTCTTAACTATTTCTTTTTAAATAGCGATCGCTCCTGCCATAATTCTCTCATAAAATATTATTTTGGCAGGGCTAGAAATCGCTCTCGAATATCAGAAGATGTATTCTAGCTCAGACTCCTATGTGCCTTTTGAGAGATTGCATTTTCTAGTTTAAAAATCCATACTGCTAAGACTAGGGAGTACCTACTTTTAAAGTCGGTGTTATTTAGTTATAAGCAGTGTGTTAAAATGCCAAGTGTTGATATTACTGACCAATTAGCAGTTTTGCAGCAGCGTGTAGCTGAGTTAGAGCAATCAGAAATATTGTATCAGCAAAGGCAAGCAGCACTTGAGAAGCGACTAGCAATAGCAACACAATATCCCCATATTCCAGTTGTCGAGAACAACATGGAATATAATATTGAACAAGGGAAATCTACAGCTTTTAATGCGCCAACAGATATAGCAGTAACTTCACAGCAACTCCAAGAAGAAATTGCAAAGCGGCAGCAATTAGAAGTAATTTTTAAAGAAACTGAAGAACGGCTAAAGTTAGCTTTAGATGTTTCCCAAATGGGGTTGTGGGATTGGAACATTCTTACCAATAAAGTCATTTGGTCTGAAAATCATGAACTGCTTTTTGGTCTAGTTCCAAGTAGTTTTAATGGCCCTTACGAGACGTTTCAGAAGTGCGTTTATCCAGAAGACAAGCAATCTGTAATGCAAGGCATTGGCCAGGCTTTGGCACAAAAAACTGATTACAATGATGAATTTCGGATAGTTCGCTCAGACCAAAGTGTACATTGGATTTCTGCTAAAGGAAAATTTATCTATAACGATCAGGGACAACCCGTGCGGATGATCGGCATTTGCATGGAAACTACTGTGTGCAAGCAAGCAGTAGAAAGTACTCGTGAACTAACAACCCAAGTTCAAGAACAGGCAAATATTTTAAATGCTATTCTCACCGCCTCAGTTGATCATATTTATATCTTTAATAGAAAAGGTTGCTATCAATATGTCAGTCAAGACGCAGCAACTATTTTAGGTTTTAAATCCCAGGATATTGTCGGAAAAAGTTTGCAAGAACTGGATATACCTACAGACCTTGTAGAACAAGTAGATAATCAACGACAATCTGTGATGAAAACTGGTCAACCAATTAAGGATGAGTGTAAATATTTAACTCCTGATGGACTACATTATTATGAATACATTCTTACCCCATTACGAAATTTAAACCACAGCATTGAAGGCGTAATTACTGTTTGTCGTGATATTACCGAACACAAACGAGCAGAGAAATCATTGCGTGAAAGTGAAGCACGATTTCGGCGTTTGTTTGAGTCTAACCTGATCGGAGTCGCTTTTTGGAGTATAGATGGCTTCATTATTGATGCCAATGATGCTTTTCTCCAACTAGCTGGCTACACTCGTGATGAGTTTGCGACTTTAGGTAAAATTAATTGGCGAGAACTGACTCCTATTGAGTATGAGTATCTAGACGATCGCGCCATTTTAGAGGTGCAAACCACTGGAGTTTCCAAAATTTACGAGAAAGAGTACATCCACCGCAACGGAAAGCGAGTACCAATTGTTTTGGGTGTAGCCTTGCTGAATGATTCCGAAGACAACGGTGTTGCTTTTGTACTAGATATTACCGATCGCAAATTGGCTGAAAACGAATGCGATCGCCTCCTCGAATGCGAAAGGACAGCACGCCTACAAGCAGAAATCGCCAACAAAATTAAAGATGAATTTCTGGCGGTTCTCTCCCATGAACTACGAACCCCACTCAACCCTATCCTGGGATGGTCGAAAATGTTGCGGACTCGTAAGTTTGATGAACAAACCACTCATCGCGCCTTAGAAACCATTGAACGCAACGCCAAATTGCAAACCCAGCTAGTTGAAGATTTATTGGATGTGTCTCGTATCCTCCAAGGGAAATTAAACTTAAATATCTGTCCAGTGAGTTTGGCAATGGTAGTTGAAGCAGCACTAGAAACGGTACGACTAGCAGCAGATGCTAATTCTATTGAAATTAAGACTATATTTGATGCCAATTTAGGGCAAGTTATGGGCGATCCAAACCGGCTCCAGCAAGTTGTGTGGAACCTGCTTTCTAATGCGGTAAAATTTACACCACCAGGAGGACGGGTAGAAATTCGACTTATGGAAGTTGGCAATCAGATTCAAATTCAAGTCAGCGATACAGGTAAGGGAATTAACCCAGACTTTTTACCTTACGTGTTTGATTACTTTCGCCAAGCTGATGGCACAACTACCCGAATATTTGGTGGACTAGGTTTAGGATTAGCCATCGTGCGTAAGGTTGTAGAAATGCATGGCGGAAAAGTTCAAGCCGAAAGTCTTGGTGAAGGATTGGGTGCAACCTTTAATGTTGAGTTCCCGCTTTTGGTGAGAAGTGAACAGGTTAGACATGAGGAGAATGAGTCTTTAAATTCTGAGCCGGAATCTTCACTACTTTCCAAGACTCAAGTTTTAGTGGTGGATGATGAACCAGATATCCGCGACTTAATAAGCTTCATTTTGCAAGATTATGGTGTACAAGTAACCGCCGTATCCTCAGCACAGGAGGCATTACAAGCACTGTCTGAATCGATTCCAGATGTTTTAATTAGTGATATTGGAATGCCAAAGACAGACGGCTATATGCTGATGCGGGAAGTGCGATCGCGATCGCCCCAAGAAGGAGGGCATGTACCCGCGATCGCTCTTACAGCTTATGCAGGCGAAATGAATCAGCAGCAAGCATTAGCAGCAGGATTTCAAATGCATATTTCTAAACCAGTAGATCCAGATGTATTGCTGAAAGCGATCGTCAATTTGATCGAATCAAAATGATATAGGTAAGCGTCCGAGAGGCTGTCCGCAACTTCGGTGTCCACCTTTGCTGCTTTCCTGCTAGACTCTGGATAGTCACTATGCTTTTAGTAATTATGGCATCTGTTGAACAAGTCATGAAAGAAGCCTTAGCTTTGCCCAGTGCAGCGAGAGCATTGTTGGCAGAAAAACTGGTTGAAATCGTAAGTGCAAAAAAATATGAAGCTTCTTTACTACCGAGAAAATAATTTTGGTGATAAACTTAATCCTTGGCTATGGGACAAGTTAATCCCAGGTGTAATTGATAATGACCACACAACTGCTTTTGTTGCTATAGGTACTCTCATTAATGATGGATTACCTGTTAAAACAAAAAATTCTCGTTTGAGAGTGATATTTGGTACAGGCGTAGGTTACGGACAAGGAATACCACAACTAGATGATTCTTATAAAATTTATTGTCTTCGTGGCCCACTATCAGCACAGGCATTAGGTGTTTCAGATAAATTAGCATTAACAGATGGAGCTGTACTGATTAGGAATTTATTTGATAATTATAGCCAAAAGAAGGTGTACAAATTTTCTTATATGCCTCACTATGAGCTAGCTGGAGAAAGTTGGAGTTTAGTCTGTGAAAGTCTGGGATTTGGATATATTGATCCACGCTGGTCAATAGAAAAAGTTTTATCATGTATTAGCGAAACAGAAGTCTTATTTGCAGAGGCTATGCATGGTGCTATTATTGCTGATGCACTGCGTGTACCCTGGGTGCCAATAGTTACTAACCCTACTATTCTGCAATTTAAGTGGCAAGACTGGTGTCAGTCTATAAATGTAAACTATCAACCATCATATATAAAACGTTTACATCATCCTAGTCAAAAACGAGATATCTTCTCTCCAGCCCGATTAACTCGTGATTGGGTAAGACAACAAAAATCTAAATCACAATTAATGCACGTCGCTAAGACTGCACAGCCTGTTTTAAGTAGTGATACACGTATAGAAAATCTTACTCAGGAAATGAACGAAAAGCTTGAGGAATTCAAACAGGATTTTGCCCAAGGAATATATTCTTAAATATCTATATTTTGGGCTTTCTGTTTCTATATTTCCTGACTAAACGCAATTTATGAGATGAATATTAAATCAGCTGATGCTGTCTCAATCGCTGTTGCTGTGCGTACAGGCGAAGTTAGCGCGGTGGAAGTTACCCAGGCCGCTTTATTGCGAATTGTTTTACAGCTATCACTGCGGAAACAGCTTTACATGATATAAAACGCGATCGCCCAGGCTTATAACACTACCAATGGTACTAGTTATCCTTTTGAGAATCGCTATAAGATTAGTGCAAGGGTCTTCTACGTTTGGATGGAAATGACTGAGCAACGTGATGCTGACTCGCCGTTAACTGATTCTCAGGAATTGAGTAAACCGACTGATAGAGCAACTACCAAGTCGGTCGATAATTCCTGGACAAACCGCATTGGTGGTGTCTGGAACAAAACAACAACACGTTTAACCCAACTGCTACCCGTAGAACAAGTAGCACAAACGGTTGTTGAATGGTTTAGTGTGAGCGAAACTCAGGTTGCAGAGATTTTAGAGAAAATCAGAGCCGAACTGCCAACTACAGAAGCACTGCTAATTGGTAAACCCCAAGCCGGAAAAAGTTCAATTGTCCGGGGATTGACAGGAGTTTCGGCTGAGATTATCGGTCAAGGATTTCGTCCTCACACACAACACACTCAGCGCTATGCCTATCCTTCCAATGACCTGCCGTTACTGATTTTTACTGATACAGTGGGGCTAGGCGATGTTAATCAAGATACTGAATTAATCATTCAGGAGTTAGTTGGCGATTTACAAAAGGAAACTCGTTCTGCCAGAATCCTCCTTTTGACGGTTAAAATTAATGATTTTGCAACTGATACACTACGGCAAATTGCTCAACAGTTGCGCCAGAAGTATCCCAATATTCCCTGTCTGCTGGTAGTTACCTGTTTGCATGAGGTTTATCCTGCCAATATCGTCGATCATCCTGCCTATCCACCAGATTATGAGGAAATTAACCGTGCATTCGCCGCAATGCAACAAGCCTTTGCAGGAATAGCCGACCGCTCGGTACTCATTGACTTCACCTTAGAAGAAGATGGTTATAATCCGGTATTTTATGGCTTAGAAGCATTGCGAGATTCCTTGGCAGAAGTACTCCCACAAGCAGAAGCCGAGGCGATTTATCAGCTGTTAGATCAAGAAGAAGCTGGGAAGCAACTTGGCAACCTTTACCGCGATGCAGCCCGCCGTTATATTTTGCCATTTGCAATTATGTCTGCTACCCTCGCGGCTGTACCTTTGCCCTTTGCCACAATGCCTGTACTCACCGCCTTGCAAGTATCGCTGGTGGGACTGTTAGGTAAATTATATGGACAGACAATTACACCATCACAGGCGGGGGGTGTTGTGAGTGCGATCGCAGGTGGTTTTGTCGCACAGGCAATTGCACGGGAGTTAATTAAATTTATACCAGGTTTTGGGAGTGCGATCGCAGCGTCTTGGGCAGCCGCCTACACCTGGGCGTTAGGGGAAGCAGCCTGCGTTTACTTTGGAGATTTAATGGGAGGTAAAAAACCCGATCCCCAAAAAATTCAGTTAGTAATGCAAGAAGCATTTAAGGCGGCGCAACAACGGTTTAAGGGAATTAAACGTTAAGGGTAGTTATTAGGGTTTTCAACAAGTAGACCTTCACTTGCTGCGGCTACATTCAATTCGGAATCAGCAGATACAAATTATGTGGATAACGATTGGTTTAGAACACAAATCTGTTGGTTCAGTACAAATTTCTGTAGCTTGTGTGATTAGAAACCACTATCATATAAAACGTTATTAAAGCAGTTGTTTAAGACGGTAGCCCATACCATGAACTGTCTCAATAAAATCATCAAAAGCTCCGGCTGCTTTGAGCTTTTGACGGAGACTTCTAAGATGAACTTTCACAGCATGTTCTTCTGGAGGAGACTCTAACGACCAAATATGTTCAATCATCACGCTGCGACTCAGAACACGGCGACCATTTCGTAGCAATAACTCTAATATTCCGTACTCTTTTGGGGTTAAATGGAGCATATTTTCTCCATAACTCACTTCATAAGTGCTAGGGTTGAGGTGCAGATTGCCCCATTCCAGAATCGGCGGTGATGAAACATTACCCCGCCGAAGCAAAGCGCGAATTCGGGCAAATAGTTCTTGCAAATCAACTGGTTTAACAACATAATCATCTGCTCCCGCATCGAGTCCGGTGATTTTATCGCTAACGGTATCACGAGCAGTCAGCATGAGAACAGGCATAGTATAGTTGTGCGATCGCAGTCGATGACATAAACTAATTCCATCTAGCTCTGGTAACATCACATCAACCAGCAGCAAATCATAATCCAGTATTTTGGCTTGATTCCATCCAGCCTCACCATCTGTCACCACATCAACCATATAACGCTGGTCTGTAAGGGCTTCTGCTAAAGTTTCCGCCAGGCGTACATCATCTTCAATTAAGAGAATTCGCATAAGTTTTTTTAACCCTACATACTAGTTATGTTTAAAACAATCTGCGAACTCTCCTTGAGAAAATATTGCAAAAAGTAACAATTTCTAGTTTTCGTGACTTCTTTCCGATTTCTTTACCATTTCCTGAGCGATTTCCTTACTTTTGGTATGTAGTTTTCTATTCTATGTAGGTTTTTAATAACCTCCTTTAGACGTTCCCAAGGAACTCTATGTTTAGCCAGGAGATTTTCAGAAAATGGCTTTTGGAGCATATTGCAAGAATATCAATGCATTTACCAGCAAGGCGGTGTGATTGCAAGTATCACTCTCGTTAACTAGTGCTGAGTTAGGACAAGGAGATTGAAGAAGGCAGGAGGCAGAGAAATGTTGCCGCCACAAGCGCATAAAAAGCTCCAATGTTGGATAAGAAGCCGTCATTTAATATGTTCCGGTCATTTTTTTATATTTGAAACTATAGACTATTCTTGCGTTGAGCGATTTACCGAGTCTATAGACGCTTTAGGAGGAACATTAATTTCTGTTGAACCGATTGATAAAATTTGGATGGGCGACCATCGACAGGTTCTTCTTTATCGTGTCAAAGCCAGTTTATTTACACCTTGTCATCAGTTACGGCAATACTGGTTTAAGTATGGTGGTTTATACACTAGATTTGATAAAAATTGTTAAAAACTTTGATGTTTAATAACTTTTATGATTGCGTTACGATGTGAGGTAAGAGGCGATAAAAAAGCATTTCTATGATTGTAACGACAGCGAAGTGGACAATAAATGAATATCACAGGATGATTGCGGGAGGTATCCTAAACGATCGGCACGTGGAACTACTAAAGGGAGAAATAGTAGAAATGTCACCAGAAGGAGAACCTCATGCCTACTTCAGCAGTGAAGCTGGGGAGTATCTGATTCAACTTTTAGGCGATCGCGCCACGGTTCGCTCTAGTAAACCAATTACCCTTTTTAACAACTCTGAACCTGAGCCTGATATTGCTGTTGTACAAAGATTAGGACGTGAATATTTAGAACATCATCCCTATCCTAAAAATATCTTTTGGTTGATCGAATATTCAGATTCCAGCTTAGATAAAGACTTACAAATCAAAACTAAAGTCTATGCAGAAGTAGAAATTCCTGAATATTGGGTAGTTAATCTTAAAAAGCGACAACTTATAGTATTTCGAGATCCTCAAGATGGAGAATATGCTTCAAAAACTACATTAGCTGGAGGTACAATTTACACACAAGCATTTCCAGATTTGGCTATATCAGTAAGTTCCATCGTGAGTATTTAGAGCTAGAAACCATTATTTATGGGTAATTCTAAGATAGCTTCTCACTATGCATTCATCTTTAACCATCCAAATACTTGTTCTACTGTCAACTCTAAATCAATACCATCTAAAACAGGTAAGCTATCTTCTCTATGACAAAATTCTGGTTGTTGATGTGGTTTAAATACAACAACTGATCGGTCATCAGGATCAATCAACCATCCTAGTTGACAACCGTATTTTAGGCAGTGCAAAATATTGCCTGTAACTCGATTGGAACTCTGATCTGGAGAAAGAATTTCAATTGTCCAGTTCGGAGCAATTAGTACATCATCTACAGGTTCTCCGTTATCGTCAAACTCAATTTGTTGCCAACGAATAACCGCTACATCTGGAACAATTGAGCGACCACCAAAAGTACAACGCAACTCTGGAAAAGCATAAGCAATTTGCTTTTTTTCTGTGACTTCATTAATCCCATTAATCAACTTACCCTGAAGTCGGGAGTGGCGGGTTTTCGGCATTGGTTTCTGGATAATCTCACCATCAATATAAATACTTGCAGGCTTGGTTTCTGGTAACTTGAGAAATTCTTCTAGGGTTAGGAATGCAGATTTTGCAACACTCATGACTTCTGCCACGTTGAAAGTTTTATATTTAGTTTATCAACGTTCGGAACTAATAGATGAGCAGAAAACAGTAAACTAGCCAGATGCTTCTAATCTCTCTTCTCTATGCTCATGGCAGATTTTAGTATTATCAACCTTGCTCCAATCTCTATTGGCTTTAGCATTATTGCCTTGGGGGTAATTTACTATTTTCTCAATCTGGAAGTAACTAGAAGGCAACGAGCAGAAGTAATTCTACGACAACAAACTGAGCGGGAGCGGTTGGTAAACCAGATTGCTCAACACATCCGTGAGTCTTTGGAGTTAGAAGAGGTATTGACTACCACCGTTGCAGAAGTGCGCGAGTTTCTGCAAGCAGATCGGGTGTTAATTTATCGCCTTTGGGAAGATGGGACAGGTAGCGCAATTACTGAAACAGTTTTACCTGAATATACAAAAATTTTAGGAGAAACCTTTCCAGAAGAAGTGTTTCCGAGAGAATATCACCAAGCTTATTCATTAGGGAAAACCCGCGCGATCGCTAATGTTGAACAAGCAGATGTCGAACCATGTCTAGCAGACTTCGTGAAACAATTCGGTGTCAAAGCCAAGCTGGTAGTGCCAATTCTCCAAGAAAATCGGGAAGCTGATAAACAACGAGACAGCAATTCTCCTACTTCTACACCTTATCTTTGGGGCTTATTGATTGCCCATCAGTGCGATCGCACCCGTGTATGGGAATCTTGGGAAGTTGAATTGATGAAGCAACTTGCAACCCAGGTGGCGATCGCTATTCAACAATCAGAACTTTACAAGCAGCTACAAACACTCAATGCTGAATTAGAACACCGCGTCCAACAACGAACTCAAGAGTTAGCTAAAGCCAATGTCTCTCTCAGAGCCGAAATAGCTGAACGTCAACGCACCCAAGCCGCCCTGCAAGCTTTAATTACTGCCTCTCCTCGCGCCATCTTCACGCTTGATTTAGAAGGGAATGTGAAAATCTGGAATCCGGCTGCTGAACGGATGTTTGGCTGGACGGAAGCGGAGGTAATCGATCGTCCTAACCCAATTTTTTTAGACGATCAATTAGAAGAATACAATACTCTGCAAGAAAGTATATTGCAAGGAACGACTTGTACCAGAGTCGAATTGCGCCGTTTTCAAAAAGATGGCACTGCGATCGATATAGTTTTCTCTGCTGCTCCCTTGCATGACAGTGATGATAGCATCAACGGCATGGTATCTGTGATTGCTGATATCACACACCAAAAAAAGCAGGAAGAACAAGTGCGTTTGCTGCAATCTGTGGTTGTAAATACAAATGATGGTGTAGTTATCACTGAAGCGCAATCCATTGGCGAACCTGGGCCAAATATTATCTATGTTAATGAAGCATTCACTCGAATCACAGGTTACAGCCTGGAAGAAGTTTTAGGTAAAACGCCCCGTATTCTTCAAGGAGCGAAAACAAGTCGCGCCGAACTAGATAAAATCTCGACTGCCCTATCTTGTTGGGAAACAGTCACGGTTGAAGTAATTAACTACCGCAAAGATGGCTCTGAATTCTGGAATGAATTTAGCATCGTACCCGTAGCCGATCAAGCTGGCTGGTATACTCACTGGATATCAGTACAACGCGACATTACCGAGCGCAAGCAAGCTGAACAAGCGTTGCGCCAAAGTGAAGAACGCTTCCGCTCATTAATTGAAAATGCCTTAGATATTGTCAAAATTCTCGATTTAAATGGTTCTATTCGTTACGAAAGTCCATCCGTAGAAAAAGTTTTAGGTTATCCACCAGCAGAACTAATTGGTAAGAACTTATTAGATTACATTCACCAAGATGATTTGGTTAATATTCACCATAGTTTTATTCATGCCATTGAAAATTCAGAAGTTACCGCTCCAATCGAGTTTCGTTGTCGGCACAAAGATGGCTCTTGGCGAATGCTAGAAGCGATTAGCCAGAAGTTTCTAGATAATACAGCAGACACTAGAATTATGGTTAACTGCCGCGATATTACAGAACGCAAGCGGTTAGATGAAATTCGCATGGCACTAGAACGAGAAAGGGAACTCAGTGTTCTGAAAACACGCTTTTTCTCAATGGCATCTCATGAATTTCGCACTCCTTTAAGTACTGCCTTAGTCGCTGCCCAATTGTTAGAAAACTGCCAGGATGAATGGGATAACTCTTCTAAACGATTGAGGAATTTACAGAGAATTCAACTCTCTGTCAAAAACATGGTTCAGATGTTAGACGATATTTTGACAATCAATCGAGCCGAAACTGGAAAACTAGAATTTAATCCTAAACTTTTAGATTTAGAAGAATTTTGCAGTGATTTTGTGGAAGAAATGCGCCTAAGTACAGATGAAAAGCACACACTTAGCTTTGTTTGTCAAGGGAAAGCTGTTCCAGGCTGGGTAGATGAAAGATTGTTGCATTCTATTCTGTCTAATTTGCTGCTGAATGCGATTAAATATTCTCCTCAAGGGGGTAATGTTTATCTAAGACTGGAGTTTAAATCAGATACAGTGATTCTTCAGGTTCAGGATCAAGGTATTGGAATTCCGCTAGCAGATCAAAAGCAGCTATTTGAGCCGTTTCACCGGGGCAAGAATGTCAGAAGCATTCCCGGTACAGGCTTAGGATTAGTAGTAGTGAAAAAGTGTGTGGATTTACACCAAGGTTGTATTAATATCACCAGTGAAGTAGGAATTGGCACAACTTGTGCGATCGCTCTGCCATTATTATAACGAGTGCGATCGCAATAACTTAAGGCAAGAGACGCGATGAATCGCCGTCTTTACGAGCTAGGATTTCCATCAAAAAACGTTGTTATATCAAGTTCAGGTGATTGCTTATCATAAAACTTCTCAATGTAGGTTGGGTTGAACGGCAGTGAAACCCAACATGAGCAAGGATCAAGCGTTGGGTTTCGTTCCTCAACCCAACCTACAAATACTACAGATACTTTACGGCGTATCGCGTCTTTACGAGCTAGGATTTCCATCCGACGCATTAACATTGCAGGGTATTGCCAAATTTAATTCGCTATAAATTAATCGAATGCTCTACTCGGTAGTATTGTTCGAGATTGCTGAAACCAGCTTTTGGTAAAGAATTGTAATCCAAAATCCAAAATCCAAACCCCAAAATTCTTATGAGTCCCTGACTACGGTAGTCTAGATGAGAGTGAATTATCGCCTAGTTTGATATATTGTTTTATGACTTCAGTTGTTTCTAGTCCCCCACGCACTATTCGCATCGGTTCGCGCAAAAGCCAACTTGCTCTGGTTCAAACCTATTGGGTACAAGCGCAACTCCAAAAAAGCTTTCCTGATATTACTTTTGAAGTCCACACCATGTCTACCCAAGGCGATAAAATCTTGGATGTAGCATTAGCTAAGATTGGCGATAAAGGACTTTTTACTAAAGAACTTGAAGTGGGAATGCTCAATCAAGAGATTGACTTTGCAGTTCATTCCCTCAAGGATTTGCCGACTAACTTACCAGAAGGGTTAACCCTGGCAGCAATTACGGAACGAGAAAATCCAGCCGATGCATTAGTTGTGCATGAAAAGCACAAAGACAAACAAATCGATACATTACCAGAAGGTGCGGTAATTGGAACATCTTCGTTGCGGCGGTTAGCACAGTTACGCCACAACTTCCCCCACTTTACTTTTAAAGATGTCCGAGGAAACTTAATTACCCGGTTAGAAAAACTGGATGCAGGCGAATACGATGCCCTAATTTTGGCAGCCGCAGGATTAGAAAGATTGGGAATGAGCGATGGCTGCGCCGGGTTGCACCTACGCATTCATCAAATTATCCCCAAAGAAATCTCTCTCCACGCCGTTGGACAAGGTGCTTTAGGGATAGAATGCCGTGCTGATGATAGTGAATTGCTATCTTTACTTAAAGCTATCGAACATCCTGCAACACGCGATCGCTGTCTCGCTGAACGATCTTTTCTGCGCTCTTTAGAAGGCGGATGTCAAGTACCTATCGGTGTAAATACAGAAATATCTGGTGAGAATTTGACCTTAACAGGCATAGTTGCCAGTATAGATGGTCAAAAGTTAGTAAAAGATAGCGTCACTGGCATGGCCAACAATGCCGAAGCGCTAGGCAAAGAACTAGCAGAAGTATTACGGCAACAGGGAGCTACAGAAATTTTATCAGAAATTTTTGCGGTAATTCAGCGTGGTTCCTAAGCAATTGGGCAAGCCGATGTGATTAGATAAGAATTGATCGCCGTTGTACCAAAGACGCGAAAAATTGCGTTGGTCGCGTGCGATCGAAGAGTGAATTTGACAATTGTAGACAGAATCGGGGAAGCAAAAATTACCATGCGGATTCTATTTGTTGCAGCAGAAGCAGCACCCATTGCAAAAGTAGGAGGAATGGGTGATGTTGTTGGGGCATTACCCAAATTCTTGAGAGAAATGGGGCATGATGTGCGGATATTCTTGCCTTACTATGGCTTCCTGCCAGACAAAATGGAAATTCCCCAAGAACCCATCTGGTGGGGAGATGCCATGTTCCAGCACTTTGCAGTCTACGAAAGTGTTCTACCTGGTACTGATGTTCCCTTGTACTTATTTGGACATCCATCCTTTACGCCGCGCCGCATTTATTCTGGAGATGATGAAGATTGGCGCTTCACATTGTTTGCTAACGGTGCAGCCGAGTTTGCCTGGAATTACTGGAAACCCGACATTATCCACTGTCACGATTGGCATACAGGGATGATTCCCGTGTGGATGCATCAAGATCCTGATATCACCACAGTCTTTACCATTCATAATTTGGCTTATCAAGGGCCGTGGCGTTGGTATTTAGAAAAAATTACTTGGTGTCCCTGGTATATGCAAGGACACAACGTAATGGCTGCGGCGGTGCAATTTGCCAATAAAGTAAATACTGTTTCGCCTACTTATGCCGAACAGATCAAGACAGCAACTTACGGTGAAACTTTAGAAGGTTTGCTGTCTTTTATTAGCGGTAAATTATCTGGGATTATTAACGGCATTGATACTGAAGTTTATAATCCCGAAAATGACAAATATATTGAGCAAAACTTTACTGCTGATACTTTAGAAAAACGCAAAGCTAATAAAATTGCTTTGCAACAAGAAGTAGGATTAGAAGTTAATTCCAAAGCCTTTTTTATTGGGATTGTAACCCGATTAGTGGAACAAAAAGGTATTGATTTGATATTGCAAATCCTGGATCGCTTCCTTTCTTATACAGATGCACAGATTGTTTTGCTGGGGACAGGCGATCGCTACTATGAAACTCAGATGTGGGAATTAGCATCCCGCTTTCCCGGACGCATGGCAACTTACCTACTGTATAACGATGCCCTGTCTCGCCGCATTTACGCTGGTACTGACGCTTTCTTAATGCCTAGTCGTTTTGAACCTTGCGGTATTAGCCAAATGATGTCTTTGCGCTACGGTTCTGTGCCTATTGTTCGCCGCACAGGTGGATTAGTTGACACCGTAACCCATCACGACCCTGAAAATGCCGCAGGCACAGGTTATTGCTTTGACCGCTATGAACCGCTAGACCTTTTCACCTGTATGATCCGGGCTTGGGAAGGCTTCCGTTTCAAACCGCAATGGCAAGAACTACAAAAACGTGGCATGAATGAAAATTTTAGTTGGTATCAATCTGCCAAAGAGTACGTCAAGTTGTACAAATCAATCTACGGCTTGCCAGAAGAAGAAGAGACACCAGAACCAGAGTTAGTGTTAAACGAGGCAGTCACCACTAGTAAATCCTAAACCAGTAGGGGCGATCTTTATGCCCCTAGTGTTTGTAACTTATAAGAGCATTGTTCATATTAGCCTGAAGATGCTACTTATAAGTTTTTTTGTTTCAAAAACTTGCTAATTCAACAAATTTCATTCCCTGATATTTTTCGATTCAGCTTGAAATAATTAACCGTGTAAATATCATGAATAAAAAATTAAATTTGCTACAGGTATATCGTGGTATAGCTGCCATACTAGTAGTTTTAGCCCACGGTAATATAATAATTTCTCATGAACTGCAACAAGATGATTTATTGCAGATATTTCATTTCGGTTGGATAGGTGTGGATTTTTTCTTCGTACTCAGCGGATTTATTATATTTTATATTCATCAATCTGATCTAGGCAAACCGAATAAGTTGAAGTCTTTTATTTTTAAAAGATTTATCCGCGTATATCCATTATATTGGAGCATTTTAAGCCTCAAAATCTTAGTTTCTCTATTTAATGCGAATAAAAATAGTATTTTTCAGCGAAGTCCAGACGAAATTATCAAGGCTATTTTTCTGCTCCCTCAAAGCCGTTCTATTCTAGAGAGTACTTTTATCGGTGTCAGTTGGACGCTTAGTTATGAAGTGTTTTTCTACTGTATATTCGGTCTATTAATATGGAAAAATACAAAAATTTTGCAATCCATAATTTGTGTTTGGATTATTGGTATAATTCTCAATCTTTTAAATTTACTACCAATCGACAAAACTTTTCTGCTCTCGTTTATATTTGACGAACATAATCTAGAGTTTGTGTTAGGTTGCTTGGCTGCATATACGATATATAAATACCAATTTAAGTTTGCAACATCATTAATTTACGCTTCACTTTTTCTGTTAGTTTTATCGATTATAAATACCAAATATGGGGAATTTGATGTTTCCGGTATCCCTTCATTAATAACTTATGGGATTTCATTTACACTGTTGATTATAGGATCTGTTTATTTGGAGATATCAAAGACAATAAATGTATCACTAATTCTAGTTTATCTAGGAAATGCATCTTATTCTATATATTTAACTCACGGTTTTTTCTTAAGCATTATAAGCAAAATTGTCACTAAACTTACAGAAAAAATCAATTTTTTATCCTTAATTCCCAATTCCACCATATATCACAATTTTATTGCAATTATAATTGTTGTAATAGCCGTAGCGATGGGATGCGTAATCCATTCTTATTTTGAAATGCCATTAATTACAAATATAAGAAAAAAGGTATTTGCCTAAATCATTGGAATGACTCATAAATATTAGACCTGTTTTTAAAATAGGGAGTATGGAAAATAAATTTTCATTGTTCCTTATGAATGCAGATCATTGAGTCTCTTGCAAAAATAAAAAAATTATGAATGTCATTCTTTTTGTTCCTACAGCGTTCCCGCAGGGTACAGAACACAGTGCAGAGAAAAATCTCACCAGAGGTTTCGCTCCAATACTGCGTAGGTTTTGGAGATTTGTAGACTGGGTTGAACTTTAGTGTTACCCAACAAAGCCCTGAAAATATTGGGTTTCGTTCCTCAACCCAACCTACACCAGAGTTATTTTTTAGGCTTAACCAAGCAGTATTGCGTTTCGCTCTACTCTACTCAATATGACAATTTAAGCATTTATGCCAGAAATCTATTGATTACTCGTCGCTTTCGCCTTAATTAACCAATCAGCATCATTAACACATATTTTCCGACCGAATGAGTCTCCTAAACGGTCTAGCGCTAATAAACAAGCATATTTCAAATCCCAAATCGGCGTATTGAGGCAAATTTTGATTTCAGGAATTGCTCGTGAATCACCCAATTCACCAAGAGCGATCGCACATGCCGCACGAGATTTCTGAAACTGGGGTTCGCGGTTGTGCAGGTTTTCTATTAACAAATCGTAGGCGGGAGCATATTTCAGCCAGCCGAAAAGTTTCATCACATGATAATGAGCGCCATAATCGTTATATGCTTTATCCCCATAAGTTGTTAAAAGTGCTTGAGGTGCTTTTTCTGCATAGATATCTAGCAAGGTTTTTGTCGCTAAATAGCAGCGTCCAAAATCAGTTTCGTAGAGTTCGTTAATCACAAAATCTAATCCAGGGATAGCATCATACTCATGTACTAAATCAAGGTTATTGGGATGATCGTAAAGTACTTGTTCCAAATAAGGTTGAATTTCTGCAAAGGTAATTTCACCACTAGGAACGCCTGCATCCAAAAGCATCCGCAATCCTCGCAACCGAAACACCAGAGATACAGGACAACGAGCAATTTCTGGGATGGCTTTGTAGTAGCGTGCATCAATCAAGTCTTGAATGCAACTGCGCCGTGCATTAACGCTGGAACTTTGCAGCAGCGCCATCACCTCATTAATTTGGGAGTAGTCATCGGTGAAACGACAAACTGTAGCGATCGCAGCGCTACGGGTAGGTTCATCTTCTACTTTAGTAAATTTATTTACACGCTCTAATGACGATTGATAATCAGCATTAGCTAAAGTGTGAATAATAACTCGATATATTTGACCCGGTTTGTCTAGTAATTGCGCCACTTCTTCGAGAATTTCTGGATCTTTAGTACCGATTTCCCCGATCGCCCACACGGTATTTTCAACAGTATAAATATCATCATCTTTAAGGCATTGCCGAATTACAGGTAAAGCTGATTCAGCCTGCAATCGCCCCAGGCTTTCCACAGCCTTGCGTCGGACAATCCGATGGTCTAACTCATCAGGGTTACTAGTTTCAATCGCCCGCACCAAAGCCGCGATCGATTTCTCAGTGGGATAATTAATTAAATGGGAAACAGCAATATACTTATCAGAAGCATCTTCGAGTTGTTCTAAAGGTGTATCGATAATTGCGATCGCTTGATCTTCTGTTAGCCCAAACATTTTAAAAAAACGTTTATCCATGTGATCTAAAAATAGCTCTTTGATAATTGCTCAGATGTCACATTTACTATCGTACTAGGGACTGGGGACTGTAAAATAGCTATATAAATAGGACTACGCAAAACTACATAATATAGCGACAATTGATGAATTATCCTAATAAGAAAATCTTTCTTTTCAACAATTGTCGGTGTAAGTTTTGATAAATTATTAGGGATTTTTTCTGACACTAAGACTATATAAGGCTGCGGTTTATTCGCGTAGGGCAATTCATGAATTTCCTCTACAGCGTGTATTGCATCAGTTAGTTTTATAGGCATAACAATGCTAGCGCGATATCTACGACGGGCTACGCCTACGCACTTCAACTTCAAAAACCTAGAAAACTTGCAGAATTTAGATCAAAAGCTGTAGTTAAGTTCGACTTTTGAAGATTTCTATCAAAAAGCTTTACCAGTGGTAACGCGATCTGAGAAGATCGGAATATATGCATTTGTCAGCTATTAGTTAGTTGCCTCTTGCCAATTGTTCAATTCTATGCACTTGCTAAGTGCTAACTTTAGCGAGTAACCACATACAAACGATAGTCGAACACTGAATACACATCATTCATATAAACACGCATTTAGGAAACAAAAATTATGGATGAAACCTCAGAACTCACAACAACCGATAACATAACTCCTCAAGATGTCGCCGAAGTGATTGCAGAACTTGAGCTATATCGGGAACGTCTAGTTCAAGAAACTACAGAAACAGCAAAACGGGCGAAGTTGATGAGAGTTAATGTTATGGCAAAACTGGAGCCTGAGCTTGCCAAAATTGATTCTGCACTCCAAGAACTGCGTAATCAGCAAGCTGCCTTGAGCGTCAACAACTAGTAATCATCTTGATAATTTAGCTATAAGTCATAATGCTCGACTCTAAAACTCAATCCGGGGAAGATTCGTTAAATCTTTCCCAGGCAAAAACTGATGCAATACTAGCGGCAGTCAATGAGCAATTCGGCTTAAATTCCTTTAACCCTGACGATCAAGAACTACTCAAGCAGATGATTGAGAGTATGGGGGACTCACGGGGGATGGTTAGGTTGAGTTTTGCAGAGGCGTTGGGTAAAGTCGGGAAACCGGCAACCCCTTTGTTGATGGAAGCTGTAGCAAATCACCCAAACCCAGTTGTACGCAGAGCCAGCGCCAAAACTTTGACACTGATTGCCGATCCGATCGCAGTTCCAACTTTGGTTAATGCCCTTTTAAATGACGAAGATACGGTGGTTAAAACCTCGGCGGTGGGAGGACTTGCCAAAATCGGTGAGGCAGCTGTGCCAGCATTGCTGCAAATCTTAGCGTCAACCGAGTATCCAGAAAGTGCGAAAGGACATGCTGTGTGGGCGCTGGGATTTATCGGGGCAGAGGCGAAGGAGCATTTATATCGAGAAATTAACTCAGACTCGGCTGATGTTCGGGCTGCGGTGGTGGGTGCGATCGCTAAAATTGCTGAAGAAGGCACTGAAGAAGGAGCATTTCAAATCCTGGTAAACGCCCTCACAGATTCATCCTTAATGGTACGGTGTGAAGCGGCATCTGCTTTGGGCAGTCTGGCTTATCAACCAGCGATTCCTAATTTGGTTGAGTTACTGTATCATCCCGATTGGGAAACTCGGAAAGCGGCGGCTCTGGCATTAATGAAAATTGGCGATCGCACTGCCTTAGAACCCCTACAAGCCGCATTAACCGAAGAACAGGAAGCAGGAGTACAGGCTGTGATCGAGTTAGCGATTTCTCAAATTGAGAGACAGTTAGAAGAAGATTCTTGGTAATAAGGCATGTATGTTTACATCTTGACATTTCCCTCTCTTTTTGAGAGTATTTAATTAGCAATTAGTTTTTTGTTGATTGATAAATATAGATAAAGATATAGATAAAGAACTTAAAGACAAATGCATCTGATTGCGATCCGTAACCTCCGCATTGATGCTGCCCAGTACCCTGATGTCAAAAAGCAAATTGACGACTGGTATGCAACCGTCAAAAAAGTGGAATGGGGAAACTTGGAGGACGTTCGTCAGATTTATCGGGATGCGGAAGCGGTTGGAAATTTTACTGTATTTAATATCAAAGGGAATGACTATCGCCTGATTGTCGGTATTGATTACGAAAACCAAACGGTTTATTACAAATACTTTCTAACTCACGCTGAATACGATAAAGGTAAATGGAAAAATGACCCTTACTTTTGACCAAGCTGCTTATAGTATTCTGCTTGCTGAAGTTGCTCCCAAGGTGATTGAGACGGAAGAAGAGTATGATCGCGCCCTAGCTGTGGCAGAGCGCCTAACGTTTTGCAAGAATCGGACTCCAGAAGAACAAGCTCTGCATAAGCTGATAGTAACGCTGATTGAAGTGTATGAGGCACAGAACTATCCAATGGATGAATCTGCACCGCATGAAATTCTCCAACACATTATGGAAGCTAGTGATACTCGTCAAGCTGACTTAGTGGGTATCATCGGATCGAGTGGCGTTGTGTCTGAGGTTGTGAACGGTAAGCGATCGATTAGTAAGGCACAAGCTAAGGCACTTGCAGATCACTTCAAGGTGACACCCAGTCTGTTCATCTAATGTATTTGCTCTATTAGAATTGATAAAAGTAGTTATATAAAAGGAGGGTAGCGATCGCTACCCTCCTTTATAATTCATCACCTGATCTAATCGGGGCAAAGCACTCACTGCTGATTCACGAATGTATGGATCGGCAGATTCATCGTTAGTTAATGCCGTCAACACTTCCACTCCCCGCATATCACCCATCGAACCCAGTGCATTAACAATCGCTACAGCCAGCGCAACATTATCTATTGTTTTTAAAGCTTCAGCCAAAATCTCAAATGCAGGAGAACCAATTTCACCCAGTGCCATTACTGATGCAATATAGACAACGGCATTTGGATCGTTGAGCGCTGTTTTCAATCCCTCTAAGCCCTCATTTGGAAAAGGAACATCTGGATGGTTAGCAGCAACCTGTGCCAAAGCCTTAGCACAACTACCTCGAATGGTTGCATTCTCGCTATTCACTAATGAATCTACTAGTGATGGGACAGCATCTGTACCAATAGCACCCAATGCTTTTACCGCCGCTCTACGGTAAGTTACATTCTCTTCATCCAAAATACTCATCAGGCGAGAAATCGTATTTTCATCACGAACATCAGCCAGTTCCCACATAGCTCGTTCCCGCAGATTAGGGTTGGGGTGTTTCAACTGTTCAAATAGAGAATCTATTATCATAAAAGAAAATTTTCCTGTTTAAATCCCCCAAGTTCAATCATGAATTACGAACTACGTTCGCGTAGCGTGCCGGAGGCTCTATTACGAATTACGAATTAGTAACAACTAAGGGACTCTTGATCAATCGCTCAACCAGATACAGGCAAAGCAACACATCGGGAGTCCCTAAGTTTTAGAGTATGACGATCGCTCGTCTACGTCTACTCAATCCCTATTACTATGAAAGGGAGTTGATTACGTAGTCGAGGAGAGAGCGAAACTCTACTAATGCTTGAGGAGACATATCACGAGGAGAGCAAGCGCGATCGCGAGTATAAGTCATCGCGGTAACGTAGGGAGCAGTGGGCAGATTTAAAGAGCGATAAACTTCACGAGCGCCTGCAATACCCCACTCATCGAGAGGGCCAGTACCACCCACAACCAAGCTGTAGTTAATCAAGCGTAGGTAGTGCTTGATGTCGCGGAAGCACTTGTCTTTCTTAACTTGAGTGTCGCCAGCTTCACCTTCTTGGTTCAGATAAGGATATTTCTTAAAGGCAGCATCATAAGCTTCTTTAGCTACGTTATCAATACCAGCAGCGAGCTTCTCAGCAGCTTCTAAACGAGCGCTTGCACGCTGAATACTACCTTGAACGGATTCTAGATCAGAGGAAGTGGGGAAACGACCTGCTGCATCAGCAGATCCAATAACCGTAGTGATAACTGATTTCATTGCTTTTTATACTCCAGATTAGATTTGATCGGTTTTAATTTCAGTTGGCTTGACTAATAGGCTTTAGCCTTTAGGAATTAGCAGTTAGCTCAAAGCGGAAATAACGCGATCGAAGTAGCTAGCAGCTTCAGCAGCTAAAGCAGAGCAGTCGCCTTCAGGAGTTTCCAGTTTACGGAATCTTTTGCCAGCGTTAGCTTCAGTATTGGTGTTGGTGATGTGAGCGACGCTGATAGCCTTCAGGATTTGGAAAGCGCGTACAGAAGATCCAGTAGGTACGCCCAAAGCTGTGTAGGTTTCTTTCAGACCGTTCAAAGCACGATCATCTAATACGGAAGAATCACCAGCCAATAGCGCATAAGTTACGTAGCGCAGAACGATTTCAGCATCACGTAGGCAAGCAGCCATCCGGCGAGTTGGGTATAAGTTACCACCAGCTTGAAGCAAACCTGTGTTTTCACAAGCAATACCAGCGATCGCATCCGAAACTGCACAGCTAGCATTGCTGGCGATCGCATTCACAGCATCAAGGCGCTTGTTGCCTTCAGCAATGAAAGACTTAAGGGCTGCTAAGTCAGCACCACCGATAGGAGCGGTTTTGGCATCAGCCGCAATTACAGCTCTAGAAAAAGCATCAAGAACCATGAGTTCTCCTTAATATTCACAAATGGCGGATATTATTTCTGGCCTGTTCTCGATCAGAATTCACTGCGAGTAGCCAAACAAAAACATAGGGTATCAATAGTACCCTAGTCTTTACTATGAGAGACAAAGTAATAATCTGTAATATTCTGATTGGGAATTGGGAATTGGGAAGAGGACAAGGGGACAAGGGGAAAGACTTGTTGTAAGTTCTAAACTTTTGTCCCCTGCCCCCTGCTCCCTGCTCCCTGCCCCCTGCCCCCTGCCCCCCTGCCTCTTCGCAATGCCTAAAAAATTAAGACTTACGCATTGTTTGCCACCGCGTAAGTCTTAAGGGAAAGATATTCTTTTTTTTATTCGATCAAGCTTGTTTTAAGAGATGTTTGACCAAATTATCTTTTACCATCATCTGCCGTAAAACTTCTAACAAAAATTCCTGAGCTTCTTGTTGACTCAAATTCTTTACTTGGTCTTTTAAATTTTGTAAGCGAAACTGTTGTTCTAAAGTTAGTTCCATTGGAAAATCCATCATTCACTCCTCTGATTAACTGAATCGAAGGTATTTATTTTTGCTGCTAATGTGAAGACGATCGCTTTCTACTAGTTTAACACTTGGATATTAAAATGTCTACATTGTCAAGCTATAGAGAATCACACTCATAAAAATTTACAATTACGTCACAACATCTGTCATTTTCCGTTTACAGGGAGTTTATTGAAGCCGATCGCTAATGGTTGTAATGTTTAGAATGTTTATATACCAATAACTGTAAAAAGAAAAAACACGTATAACATCATCCGCAGGAGTCATAAGTAGGAGTCAGAAGATTGATAGACGCAATGGAATTTTTTCAGCTAAGTGCTGGTAAGTGGCGATCGCAACGGGCAACCCATCATCTGGCGTTCAAGCGCTCAGAGACGGGAGAATCGGATATACAGGTAGAAACTCTGGAAGCTAATCATCCAGAAATCATTGAACTGTGCCAGTATCATGGAATTGACCCCAGCTTATCAGTAGGTGGATCGCGTGTGCGTTGGCTAGGCACAATGGCTTGGGATAGAGATAATGAGGAGAACCATCAGGGAAAAACTATATTTGCGATCGTGCCTGATGAGGATAATCCAAGGGCCGGCAAATTACTGCGCGAGAGAGGTTACGCCGAAATAGTGCCTGTAGTCGGTCTTTTTCACATGGATGATGAAGACGGACTAGTGTTGACAACCGAATATGAAACGATGAGTTCCATCGAGAGATTTTGGTTTGCCAGCCCAAATATGCGGTTGCGAACCAGTACGGTAAAACGCTTTGGTGGCTTCAGCACGGCATCATTTTGTACTGAAAGCCGGATTGAAGGTTCTACTGAAGTTTCCAACACAGAACAGGTAACATCCGCACAAGGGCAAGATGTAGAAAAAAGACAATTTTATTCAGTTTTGGGCTGGTGAATTATCTCAAGCAAAGTGATGCTTTTATTCGTGGGCAAGATTATCTGCGTCGGGTGCAGAGACTTGCCCTAGAGCCAGGGATGGTGGATGTGTTCGATAACCTGCGCGATCGCATCCCCATTTGCACTTGGATTGGCGAAAATATTAACACCGTTAACGCTCAGATCAATGCTTATTTAGAAATTTGTCATGAGTGCTTTCATCCGCAAGAGCGTCGCCACATCCAGATTTTTGCAGTGCCCATAGCTCAATCTTTTGGCATAGACGGGCTGTGCAATATTCTCACAAATCCCATCACTATTTTGGTAGATGTTGGTCGAGTCGCACCTAAAGACTGGTTTGGTGTAGTCGTCCATGAATACGCCCATGCCCATGTAGGAGACTTTGGTCACAATCAGCAGTTTGCTAACATCCTATCTCATCTATGTTTAGGACTAGGATTACAACCACCCTACTGGGAGGAAGGAATGGAAGCAACTTTGCGTAGCTGGCCTTACTGTAAATCGACTATAGATCCCCTGGAATTTTGGATAGGTCATTGAGGAGGTAGGGGGCAGGGAGCAGGGAGATTAGTTTTCCCAATTCCCAACTTTCATTAATTTCTTTTGCTAAATGTTAAATATTGTTGCTTCAGTTAAAAAAAGTGAAACTTAATCTTTTAATCTAAAATATGTAAGCAAAATTTTTTAATCATTTGTAGTTTTTTGTAGTTCTAAATGTAGAAGTTAGCACTAAGTTGCATTACTTTTATTGATTCAGTATGGGTTGAATCCATCACACGAATCATTTTTACTACCAAAACTTAAATCACCCTTAGTTAAGTTTCGTGAAAATTTATCAGAATCTTGAGGTTCTGATACAACTACTCCCTTAATATGTGATTTAAAGTTATTAACTTTAATTAAGAAACATGGAGGCTTTAGAATGGCAATTCCTCTGTTAGAATATGAACCTTCAAGTCAAAACCAGCGTGTAGCTGGATATGAAGTACCAGGTGATGAACAGCCGAGGATTTTTACTACAGACAATATACTATCTTCATCAGATTTAGATGATCTGATTGAAGCAGCATATCGTCAACTTTTCTTTTATGCTTTTGCTGCCGATCGCGAAACATATTTAGAGTCCCAACTCCGTAATGGACAAATTACAGTACGGGACTTTGTTCGTGGATTGGTACTTTCCGATACATTCAAGAGAAGCTTCTACGATCTCAACAATAATTATCGCTTTGTTGAGCAAGTAATTCAGCGCGTTCTAGGACGCGATCCATATAACGAGCGAGAAAAAATCGCCTGGTCAATTGTAGTCGCTACTAAAGGTATTAGAGGCTTTATTGATGAAGTACTAAACACTGAAGAGTACTTGAGCAATTTTGGATATTCCACAGTGCCTTATCAGCGCCGTCGGATATTACCATCTCAATCTCAAGGTGAGTTACCATTCAACATCAAATCTCCACGATACGAAGATTACCACCGCGCTAAATTGGGTTTCCCCCAAATTATTTGGCAGGTCGAAGTACGCAGATTCCTTCCACAAGAGCAAAAGCCCAAAGCTGGCGATCCAGCTCTGTTTTTGTCTATGGCACAAAGTGTCAATGCAACTGGCAATACACCACAAAGAATCTCGTCATTCAACATCGATATCGAAAAGTCTGTACCTTACCGCCAGTTAGCTGGAATTAAGTAACGATTTTTGGTTGATGGCTGTCTAGTACATCGCTTTGATAATTTTATAGCGTGCATGAGTCTTGGGTTATGTAGAAGTTTCATTTAGGTATAACTAGTGGAACAGACTCTATCCCACGTCTGATGCACGCTAGTTGTTAATGGGAATGGGGAATTGGGAATACCTAATGTCTGTAAAATGGCGTTAGTTTAAGGCGTGGGATGAGGTTAAAGTTAAAGTGAAGTTCGTCTTTTTAACATTTCCAAAAGTTTCGTAAAGTGGCTGGGTGGGTTTGCTGTCACTTCAATAAACTCTCCAGAGATGGGATGTTGCAATTTTAATCGCCAAGCGTGGAGTGCTTGACCAGGTAAATTTACCCCCACGGAATGACCAGAACTATAAACTGGATCGCCAACAATAGGATGACCCATTTTGGCGCTGTGGACGCGGATTTGATGGGTGCGTCCAGTTTCTAGTTGAAAGTGGATTAGTGTATAGTTACCGAGACGTTCTAGTACTCGCCAATGGGTGACGGCAGATCGTCCGCCTTGTTCAATAGGCATAATAGCCATTTTCTTGCGGTCTTGTGGATGACGACCAATGGGTAGGTCAATTTTGCCATTTTCAACTTTTGGCGCACCGTAAACTACACCCAAGTATTCTCTGCGTGCGGTTTTAGCTTTGAGTTGGGCTTGTAAGTGATGATGGGCAACTTCTGTTTTTGCGATCGCAATTGCTCCCGTAGTATCCTTATCCAATCGATGGACGATTCCCGGACGTTGGACTCCGCCAATTCCTGGTAAATTGGGACAGTGAGCCAACAATGCATTTACCAGTGTGCCATCTGGATGACCGGGTGCGGGATGGACAACTAAACCTGCGGGTTTGTTGAGAATAAGTAATTGGTCATCTTCGTAAAGGATATCTAAAGGGATATCTTCTGCTAGCAGTTCTAGGGGTTGTGCTTCTGGTATTTCTAGAGTGATGCGATCGCCTAGCTTGACATTAATCTTCTTAGAAGTGCAAACTTTATCATTAAGTTGGACATTACCCTGTTCGATTAACTGCTGAATGCGCGAGCGGGATAAATCAGGTAATTCTTGGGAAAGGAAACGATCAATGCGATCGCCTTTAGTGTCAGTGCAGTCTATCGTATTACTGGAGGGAAGTAAGCTAGGTGCTGCATCCTCTATATGAGAAGACAAGCGTTCGCCCTTGGCGTTGGCAAAGCGATCGCTATTTTCTTGGATTTGTAAATTAAATTCGGTCACAATTGCTCTAGATTATTAATTCCCCTTCTTTAAGTAAAGCGCGAAATACTTTAAAAGGGCGTTATAATTCGCGTCTACGCAGGCAAAACCTTGATTTTACCTTAGCGGACAAGAATTTGTGTACCCGCGAATTCTATTTGTTTTCGCTATTTTGTATTTGTTGTCTTACCAATTGTCGAAATACTCTAAGTGCTGAACTCATCCCTGTAGTTTGTGCCATTTCCACAAACCGAGGAATAAGTTCCATCATCGAAAAAGCAGGAAATATGGGGCTGATGAGAGACTGCACATATTGTTCACCTTGCAGCAAACTAATTTCTAGGTTTTTGTTTTCATATCGCCAAATTTCAGGTACTCTCAACGCTTCGTAGGCACTAATTTGGGTTTTAGAGGTGACATCAATTTCAATCGCCAAATCAGAGGGAGGATCAACACTTAGGTCGATTTTGTCTTTCCCAATCATTAGCTTATAGTTTTGAATATAAAAACAATCATCAGGTTCAATCCCTGCACTTATATCCTTTCGTTTAAAAGTAGTTGAACCTAAAGATTCCCAATTTAGATCGAGTTCATCTAGCAAAGCTTTCACCAAGTCTCCGATAATTACCTTAGATCGCTCATGTTCTGGTAATGGAGCCATAATTTCTAATGTTCCTTGGCTATATGCTACTCGGCTTCTGCGATGTTCCCCTAATTCGTTGAGAATTGCTTCAAATACTTGCCAACTAACATCTTCCAATATTATTCTTTGCCCTGGTGGAACTCGAATTTGGCTGAGTTGAAGAGTAACCATAAGATGCTAGTTGTTAAATAATTTCATTTTTACTCAAATTAGAGATCAGCGAAAAGGGAATTTTACCAAAGTGGATGTAACAAAGCTTTAGCCATTAGCTATAAATCCAACAATAACGCCATTTTATCAATATACACACCCACCTCAAACCCTTGACTTCTCAACCTTCTTCTTCGCGCCCTTTGCGCCTTCGCGGTTCGTTATTCTTCTAAATTTATAACTTCTTGCGGCAACTCAAACAAACCATTTTCCCTAGCTTCAAAATCAATCACCTGATACACAGCATCAACATTTAACTCACCATAAATATGAGGAAATAATTCGCCAATCTCAGCCTCTTCATAACGAATTTCCGCTTGGACTTTCGCAGAATCAATAAAAAGTAGTACCAATTCTTTTTGATTATTAAAAAATCTCTTTGCAACTTTGAGTATTTGCGTTGATTTTGAACAATGTATAAAACCTTCACTGTCTAGCGAATCAGCGCGATAGCTACCGAGTATTTTCGCGTCTTCCCATTGTTGGCGTTTGGTAATGTGGAGGATGGTATTCACTATGTTTATATTAAGGTTATTCTATATTACAGGACTGACGCAAAATACCTCTAAACCTCTTATTTTTCAGTGTTCTCTGTATCTCTGTGGTTCGATTTTCCATTACCTAGCGTAAGTCCTATATTAATAGGTTCATCTGGATAAAACTCAAGACATACATTATTTGCTTTATGACTATTAGGATATATAAATATCCTAATTTCTAACTTCCCCTGCTGCCAACCTTTACCATCACTCTTAAGAACCTGACAATCTTTGACAGCATTTAGTTGAATTTCAGTAAAGGGTATGGACTCATCTCCAGTAGATATCCTGCCAAATAAACTACCAACAAAATCATTCTTAATTTTAGTTTTATATGTGCAAATTTCCCGCCGCCATTTATTTACAATTTCTCGTATAACTAGCTCTCTTAGTTTACTTACTTTAAAAGTATCTTTCTCAAAACAAATGACATCATCTTCACACTCTAAAGGAATAAATTTATTTTCCATATCAATTCAGGGTCATAGTAATTGCTTTTTGGTTATACTCAGCATCAGATTATAATATAAAATTTTTGGTATAACTCTAGTAAAAATACCGAACCAAAAATATTAATCGAACGCTTCAAATTATCATACCAAGGCTCCTATAAAGACTCTAAAATTTTGTGTTAGGTAGTCATTTTATAAATTAAGCGGAGTACAAATATCCGGCGCACACAAACGAATAAACTCTAGTGTTGTCACCTCAAGATTATTCAAATCTACACGCCGAATAATATGATTATTAGTATCGGCAATATATAAAAAAGAACCGCTAACACTCAATCCCGAAGGTTCAAAAAATCGGCTATTCTTACCTTGTCCATCTTGTAAACCAGCAGTACCATCTCCTAAGACTGTTTTACAATTGCCGCTAGGACTAACTAATTTAATTTTGTGATTATAGGTATCTGCAACCCAGATAAAATTTTGAGCAACTTCCACTCCTAAACAGTGTTGTAAACGCACATCTTCACCCTGTCCATCAATGTCACCGAAATCGAATAAACCCCCACTACCGCAAATGATTCGCACTTGATAGGGTTCTACAATTCCAACACCACGAATTGAACTAACTTCACTGTCAGCGATATATAATTCTTTTCCATCTGTAGTAATACCGCTAGGTTGAGCAAAAGCAGATTCAGTAAGTGAACCATCAACGCAAGCTTCTGCACCAGTACCAGCATAAGTTTTAATGATGTTAGTTTCTAAATCCATTTCCCAAATTTGATGGGGCCCAGCCATTGCAATAAATAAGGTATTTCCCACCTTCACCAAATCCCAAGGGGAATTTAACGCGGTTTCTAAAGCAGCACCGCCGTGAGGATGAATATTCCGGCTTTGTTTTCCATTTCCTGCGATCGCTTCGACAACTTGACGCTTCAAATCAACTCGCCGCAGGGTATGATTTTCTGTATCAGCAACGTAAAGAATTTGATTTTCTGCATCATAAGCCATTCCCTGTGGTGTAAAAAATTGCGCTTCATTAAAAGCACCATCGGTTAAACCAGATTTTCCAGTACCAATCAAATGCAGAATTTCGCCGTCGAAGCTACTCATAATCAGGCGATGATGTCCAGAATCAGCAATGAACAAACCCGCTTGGGTAGCTAAGACTTTACCAGGAAAAGCTAGAGGTGTAATTAATGGCTGGCGCTGTTTTTCTAAAGTCAAGCTAAGTTCTTGAAAATTAATTGTGCGTTTATCCTGGTGTTGGTAAATTAACTTTTGAATCAATTCGTCTAAAGCGTCACGGTTTCCTTCGCCGGCAATTTGACCAATTACGTAACCTTCTGGATCAATAATTATTAAAGTAGGCCAAGCACGTACAGCATATTCTTCCCAAAGTCGAAAATTGCTGTCAACTATAACTGGGTGTTCAACGTCGTAGCGCAGAATAGCTTGGCGAATATTTTCTGTTTCTTTTTCGTTGTCAAATTTGGCAGAATGGACACCGATAACGGTAAGGCTATCTTTATATTTTTGTTTTAAATATTTTAGGTTTGGCAGAATATGCAGACAATTAATACAGCAGTATGTCCAAAAATCTAAAATGACGATTCTACCCTTGAGTTGTTTAAGAGATAAGGGTTTATCGGTATTGAACCAAAAATAATTTTGCGGTAATTCTGGCGCTCTAACACGGGGAAGCATAATAGTTCGTAATTCGTAATTCGTAATTCGTAATTCGTAATTCGTAATTGAATCTGGGTGTATTTGTTGTGAAAGGACTTGATAAATTAAATACTACGGAATTATCAGCTTGGGTACAACAAGCCAAAATCCAGGCTAAACAGGGACGAGTTGCCGATCGCATTCCCCAATTAGCTTTAGCCGATCCTGGTTGGTTTGCAGTTCATATCTGCTGTAAATCGGAAGAAACTATCACCTTTGGGGATACTGCTTGTATTTTCCCGCTAATGAGCGTTATTAAGACGTTTTCCTTACTTTATCTGCTAGAACATTTCGGTGCAGAAACGGTTTTTGGCTGGGTTGGGGTGGAACCATCGGATGCACCTTTCAATTCTTTGGAACAATTAGTTAGCGATCGCGGCCGTCCCCGCAACCCTATGATTAATAGTGGGGCAATCACCCTCGCTGATAAGTTACCAGGAAAGAATGCTAGCCAACGCACTTTTTTATTTTGTCAATGGCTTAACCAATTAGCCGATTGCCAACTTAAATTAGATGAGGTGATGCTGGCTTCAGTGCGATTAACACGCTCAACAGCCAATGAAGCGATCGCAAACTATCTTGCTGAAACAGGTAATCTAGAAAATATTGAAACAGCACTTGACACTTATAATCAAATATGCTGTATTTCTGGGCGAGTTGAAGATTTAGCCCTGTTAGGAAAAATCCTAGCTTTTGAAAATAGCTCCACACAATCACAAAACCGCCGAATTGTCAATGCTGTAATGTCAATTTGTGGACTCTATGAAGCTTCTGCGGAGTTTGCAGTCAGGATTGGTCTACCGATGAAATCAGGGATTGGTGGTGGACTTATAGCAATAGTACCAGGTGAGGGAGCGATCGCTTGTTACAGTCCTGGTTTGGATGATATAGGAAATCCTGTAGGTGCGATCGCATTTGTTGAAGCTTTAGCGCAAGAGTTGCAGTTGAGTGTCTTTGGATGAATGCTGCTTTTGAACGGGGAGAGAAATAATAAATTCTGTACCACTTCCCACCTCAGATTTACAAGTTAGTTGTCCTCCATGTTTTTCGACTACAATCTGATAACTAATGGAAAGTCCCATACCAGTGCCAACGCCTGTAGCTTTAGTAGTAAAGAAAAGTTCAAAAATTTTCTCTTGTACTACTGACAATAGAATGCTACCGACAATGATTTTAATCCGTATTTCTGCTGCGGTCTTAAACATTGTCGTTGCTGCTTGTAATTCCTGATAAGAGGTATTAACGACAGTGACTAGTTCATCGGATATACCATCAAACTGGAGCGCTAACTCACTGTTGGCAAACTTTAACAGTTGTCCTTGAGCGATCGCAATTTTACTATCACTTAGAGGAGATAAATCAAGTTGCTGAAATAATTTCTCAAGTTGCTGGATATAAGTTTGTGTTACACCTTCATAAGTTTTTAGAAGCAGAGGAATATTTTCAGTGTGCTTTTCGTTTCCATAATTGGTAGTTTTTATATATGTTTGGAGTTCCAACCAAACCTGCTTTATTTCAGGTGCATGTGTATTAGTAATATGGGCATATTCCTCTTTGTACAGCTTTGGATTTCTCACTAATGGAATGAGTTGCTGCTGATGCGTCCATGTTTGAAGGATACTTGTCTGAAGCTGATAGAGCAAATTAAGTTCCTTAAACGCATTTTCTTGTTTCTGCAAAGCTTGTTGCTGGTAGCGATCGCCAAAGACTAACCCAATTGTGGTTCCGATAATTCCCACACCCAGGGCAAGACCATATCCAAATTTAATTTTGTTACCAATACTCAGACCGTCGGTAATTTTTGAGAACCACCCTTTCCGGCTTGATTGTACAACGATAATATCGTCGGAAACTGATGAAAAATCTGAACCTGGAGTCTGAAAAGCCATATTAATCCTAAGCAATAAGAGTCATCCTTACTTAAAATTCCCTAATGATTCAGCAAAAGCAAAAATTTTGAAACTTTTTATTGCATAGTTTTAGATCCCCGACTTCTTATCTTAAAGGATACTGAGAGTTTTCAGTAATCAGATAGGATTGCTATAGGACTCCTATTTGATTTTTGAACAAGACTCAGTACTGATGTATCTCTTCTTTTCTTTCCAATTCCCAATTCCCAATTCCTGCAAGTAAATATGGCTACGCCACGCTGCGCGAACAGGAATCAAACCGGATTCATATATATTAGTTTCAGCATTTTAATTGTTTATGCAATTACAAACTTTACTGTTTTTTCTAATTAATATTAAAAAAATAATGTAGAACTACTGTAACTACACCATTTTATATTTAATTTGAATTATTTTAATACTTTTAATATAATTCAATTTTTGCCTATTGATTTTTATCTATTTATTAGGTAGCTGTTTGTCATGGTACTGAAAGTAACTGTTTTTTAAAAGTTTCCATGTTACTTCTAGATTAACTGCTTCACCTCAAGTGAAACTATAAAAATGAATTTCAACTCGCAGACTTCTAGCTCAACCCGTAAACCTAAAAATTTTAATAATCCAGAGCGTTTTATTGAAGGATGGTATTGGGTAATACCCTCTCGAAATCTGCGGGTGGGTGAAGTAAAACCTGTCAAGATTTTGGGCAGAGAACTGGTAATTTACCGGGGTAAAGATAAAAGAGTAGCTACCTTTGATGCTTACTGTCCACACATGGGCGCTCACCTTGCTGAAGGCAAAGTTGAAGGTAATGCACTCCGTTGTTTTTTCCACCACTGGAAGTTTGATGCTGAGGGGATGTGTATTGATATTCCATGTTTAGATACACCACCTTCTCTAAAGTTACAAACTTGGCCCACTGCTGAGAAGTACGGCATGATTTGGGTTTGGACTGGAGAAATCCCACAACAGCCTTTACCTTTTGTTCCAGAGTTAGAACAAAAAGAGTATGATGTCGCCATCCATTCTCACTTCGTGATGAACTGTCACCCCAATGTGGTGATGATTAATGCCATCGATGCTCAACATCTAAATACGATTCACAAACTGCCAGCAGAAATTATTTTTGAAAGACAGGAACTGAACGATAATGCGATTATCTTCAGCAACACTGCACCTTTTAAAGAAAATTCTTTTTTGATCAAGCTTATCCGTATTTTCTATAAAAATGCCATAACTTACAGTGTTTGCTATTGGTACGGTAGCATTGGCATTGTCACACTTGGCCCCGACTTCTTCCACGTCCACACGATGTTTGCAGTTCGCCTTCACGAAAGCGGAAAAGCTGAGGGCCAAATCTTGTTGATCACTAAGAAACGTAAAGGAATTTTTGGTTGGTTGTGCAATCGAGTTGTGCTATGGCTAACTAAGATTGCTGGGAAGTTCTTTCTTATGGGTGACATCAAGATTGTCCAAACAATTAAGTTTGATTTGAAAACTCCCATCAAAGCAGATCAGTCAATCATGCAGTTTATTAATCATGTCGAAAAACAGCAATCCCTAATGTGGGGGACTTGGCAAGAAGGGCGATCGCGCGATGTGGAGAGCAAGCCCAAGCGGGAGAGATGGCAAGATACAATGAATAATGACTAATATCATGTCTCTACTACCATTCTGTGGGATGGACTAGAGGTTATCAAGCAATAACTTAACAGGCTAGTTATTTTATGGTTAATTAAACAGACATGATATAAAAGTTAAAAGTTCAACAAATTACTTACTTTTAACTTATTTTTTACCGATCTAGCAGATAAATAAAAAGAAGTGGCAAAGCCACTTCCTAATTCCCAGGTAGAACCTAAGTTATGAGTATAACGACTACAAAAATTTGAAATAGTATAAATCAACACCAATTAACTGGATATCTATATTTTCCTTGTTTTCTGGGTTAAAAAATGCTCATTTTGATATGGCAAATAACTGTATATTTACATAAATCTCATGATCGTAATGCAAACTCTATTTTATTTAGTTCATTGTCAAGATGTGCTAGTTTTGGCTGCTGTCTTGTCACCACCGCGTGATGCGACATAACAGTAGCTAGATTAAATAGATAAAATTTATTACTGTCAAACTAAGTAATTTAAGTATATATACTAAAAAAATAATAACAGTAGCCTCTAGACCGTGGTGTTCTAATTGATGAGAGAATATTAAATTAACCATCACAAAAGTTTAAATTCATTCATCATGGCGAAAATCCAGTTTTCTAGAGGTCTTGACGAAGAGGTAATTCCAGAGGTACGTTTGACGCGATCGCGCACTGGTGACAGTGGTACAGCCACATTTATTTTTACGAATCCGAAGATTTTAGATCAAGGTAGCACCGAAGATATTACCGGGATGTACTTAAGTGACGAAGAAGGCGAAATAGTTACTCGTGAAGTGAAGGCGAAATTTATCAACGGGAAACCGGAAGCATTAGAAGCACTTTACGTAATGAAATCTGCCCAAGAATGGGAGCGCTTTATGCGCTTTATGGAACGGTACGCTGAAGAAAACGATCTTGGACTGAGCAAAGCTGAAAAATAGGGCAATGGCGAATGGCGAATGGCTTATGTTGTTTTTTCATGTCCGATTCGCCATTCTCCGTGCCCAATTGTCTATTATCAAAATTTAAAAGCTTAACCCATGACACAACAACCACATCCAGATTCGCTTGGGATTACGGTAACTTGTGCTGTGGTTACTGTCAGCGATACACGCACACCCGAAACAGACAAAAGTGGCCAGCTAATTCAGCAGTTACTCATTGGTGCTAACCATGTTGTCGGAGCCTACACGATTATCAAAGATGAACCAACACAAATTCAAGGGCAGATAGAACATCTGGGTAAAAGTTCAAACTTGGATGCTGTAATTTTTAATGGTGGCACGGGTATAGCACCAAGAGATACCACTTATGATGCCATTGAGAAGTTATTGGAGAAAACTTTGCCGGGATTTGGTGAGTTGTTTCGTTTTTTAAGTTATCAAGAAATTGGTTCGCGGGCGATCGCTTCTCGCGCTGTTGCTGGTGTATATCAAAATAAATTAATCTTCTCGCTTCCTGGTTCCAGTAATGCTGTGCGGTTGGCAATGGAAAAACTAATTGTGCCTGAACTTAATCATTTGGTAAGTCAGCTATGTCAGGGAATGAAATAAGTAACCTTCAGAAAACCGCCATCGAACTAAGGAATGAGACACTAGAATCATCCTTTCTCTACTTACACGATGAGAGTATCCAGAATTATAGTGAGACGGTGAAATATTCATATCAGGTCAGCAATGGAGCCTATTTACTGGAATTGCATAATTGCTCACGGCATTACTGCATTTTCATACTTTGGCATCCCTATAGTAATAGGGGTTTTCTTTGTCAAAACTAAAACAACTATCCCTTCTAAGTTTTGGCTAGCCTTTTTATTATCGGGTGGATTCGTATTATTTTGTGGATTTCATCACTTTTTGGCAGTCTTTGAGACACATTCGGCAATGTCGCTGTTGCACTTAGTTGTGCTTGATATCATGGCGTTTATTTCCTTATCTGCCTTACTCTGCCTAATGCCAACTGCCTATCAACTTGTAGAGGCGATCGCCAAATATCAAGAAGATAGCCGCGAACTTCAACGCAGCCAGCAGATGCAACGGCTATTTTTAGATCAGGGCCCCTTTGTAGCCTATATCAAAGATGAGCAATCTAGAGCGCTCTACTATAACCAGGAGCTACAGTCTAGATTTTCGGTAGATTCACAAGAATGGTTAGGGAAAACGGATAGTGAATTCTTGCCAGATCCAGAAGAAGGGCGGCGGGTAATGGAAAACGATCAAGTCGTTTTGAGGACTCTACAACCCTTGAAGCTGATTGAAGAGGTAAAATTACCTGGTAATAATCAGCCGTGCTACTGGCTATCGTTTAAGTTTCCCTTTAGCGATGGTACAACAGGCGATCGCCGCATCGGTGGGATCAGTATCGATATTACAGAATCTATAGAAGCACAGCGATCGCTCACTGACTTAAATCGGCAACTAGAAGAAAAAACACTCAAATTAGAAGCAAAAAGACGAGAACTCATATATCTCTCAGATATGGCAGATATGCTTTATTGCTGCGAATCTAAAGATGAGATATATCAAGCAGTCGCTTTAACCTGTTCCAAGCTGTTTCCTAATATGAGTGGTTGTATCTGTATAATTGCTAATTCTAAAAATTACGTTCAGATGAATAGTATTTGGGGAGATAAAAGCATCAGAACCAGCAAAGAAATATTTTCGCTATCTGAATGTTGGGCATTGCGGAGAGGGAAATTCAACCTTTTATCTTCTGGTACAGGACTGGTGTGCAACCACCTAATCCAGCCCATTAGCGGCGCACATTTGTGTTTTCCATTGTTTGGGCAAGGGGAAGTAGTTGGGATTTTACACATCTATGCCCTTGAAGAAATCAGTCCAGAAGATCAACAAATTACTGAGATTATTGCTAGAACTTTAGGCTTTGCACTGAATAATATATCGATAAAACAACGTCTAACTTATGATAACTTGCGGGATAGGATGACCCAACTATTCAATCAAAGCTATATGGAAACCATAACGGAACAAAGGCTAGCGGAAGCTGAACGCTTAGGACAACCTCTTAGCGTTATTTTCCTTGATATCGATAACTTTAAATCTTATAACTCGCGCTATGGGCATTTGACTGCCAACATTGTTATTCAGGAATTAGCAAAACTGCTATTAAAATCTATTCGCTCTTTTGATATTGCTTGCAGGTGGGGTGGTGAAGAATTTGTCATTATAATGCCTAATATGACGCTGGAAAATCTCAGGAAGCGAGTAGAACAATTAAGGATAGATGTTGAACGAATGCAATTCAAGGATGGCGATCAGATCCTCGAAAGTATTACTGCTTCTTTTGGAATAGCTGTATCAGAACCAGGGATTACAGTTAAGGATTTTTTGAATCGAGCAAATCAAGCGATGCTTGAGGCAAAGCGAACAGGGAAGAATCGGGTTATGGAGTATGTAAATAGGTACGACTAAGAGACTTTCAACTAAAAAAATGTCCGATCGCTTTTAGGGCAGGGAGCAGGGAGCAGGGAGCAGGGAGCAGGGGGAGGAAAAGTCGTTTTGATTTTAACAAATTGGATAATTTATTTTTTGGAGTTTCCTAAAATAATTCGTAATGATGCTCGTTCGCGCCAGCGTGTCGTAGGCAAGATTCGCTAACGTTACGCTAAGGTAATTCGTAATTAAGCTTTGGGCGGGATGCCAAATTTCGCGTTTTTATGAGGGTTCTAGATAAAGCATTTTCCCATAAAAAACAACTCCCTGAAGATGTGGGAGTTGTTTTTTATCTTTGATATTTTCTCAAAACATGATTCAGAAAGGAGCGATGCTGGGGGCGGGCTACGCCTAAGCCAAACAGATAGCAGCCAACATAGCCGCGATGACATAAAATACTCCAACCACTTGCAATTCTGACCAGCCTGTGAGTTCTAAATGATGGTGTAACGGAGCCATTTTAAAGAGGCGCTTGCCTTTGCCATCGGGGCCTTTGGTGGCTTTGTAATAACTTACTTGTGCCATCACTGAAAGAGTTTCTACAAAGAAGATACCACTGAGAATGAACAGTGCTACTAAGGTGTTTGTCAATAGCGCTACAGCAGCTAATGCACCTCCCAGTGCCAGGGAACCGGTATCTCCCATAAAAACGCGGGCTGGGTTACGATTATGGGCTAAGAAACCTAAGCAACCACCACTTAAAGCCGCACAGAAAACCATCAACCCTGGTGCTGTAGGTGCGATTAAGGCTCCTAATGCCAAAAGTGCGATCGCTACTGTTCCTGCTGCCAAGCCATCAATACCATCTGTTAAATTAGTCGCATTACTTTCTGCAACTAGCACAAAACCAGCTAAAGGCCAAAATAGAAATCCTAATGGTAGTGTGAAGCTTACCCAAGGTAAAGCAATATTTGTAATATTAGAAGGTTGATTAAACATCAGCCAGAGACAAAAAACTGCCGCAAAACCCACCTGTAAAGCTAGTTTTGTTTGGGGAGATATACCTTTATTTGATTTCCGCCGCAGAATTTGCCAATCGTCAAGCCAGCCAATGAATCCGTAGCTGAGTGTCAAAGCCGAAACTGCAAGCACATCTGTAGCAAAGTTAGACAATATACAGGCAACGATCACACCTACAGGAATGAAAAAGATACCTCCCATTGTGGGCGTGCCTGCCTTTTTTAGATGGGCTTGGGGGCCATCTTCGCGGATTATTTGTCCAGTCTTGAGTTCTTGAAGTAAAGGTATTACCCAAAAACCAACTACACCTGAACCCAGGGCACACAACAGCAGTGGCAGGGTTAAGGACATACTTTGCCAGGGTAGCCTATTGGCCATCGAATCCAAGAAAAATGCTGTTGTACCTAACCCAACGGCTAGTAAAGAGGCTAGAGCGATTCCAGAAATATTTAGTCCTTGCTCAGGAGATAATTTAGCGTCCACAGAAGTTTCCCTTCACTCCACACTTATAAAATTGAATATCAGTTGCTAGGGATACTACCAAGTCCCTAGCCTTTTAAGGCTATTCCTCGGCAATTCCTATATCGTCATCATCATCAAGGTCGTAGCCAATGCCATCTTCTACACCCATTAAGGAGTCTATTTCTTCTTCACCATCTTGAAAATCTGGGTCGTGAACATCACGTGTTATAATCCGACCTTTATTTTCTAACCAATCCAACATAGAGGACTCTGGCTTTAGAGGGATGACATGGGCTCGCTGGTTACGGGGTTCTTCACGTAATGGAGAGTTCAACATATCAAAGAAGACAAGAAAAGTTTAGGTAAGTTGACATTTAGAGTTTATCACTTGACACGGATTTATTTAGTTATCTTTTCAAGCCTTTAGTGAATAAATCCGCATTCAGATAGAAATTTTTTATTTAATAGGCATAAGGCTTAAGTCCAGCGATTCTTAGTAATTTTTATGCTTCTCCATATATGTGTGAATATCTTGTTTATGCTGATGGAAAGTGAGTGATTTTAGAGGTGACAGGCGATGATGTCGAAAGCGGCTCTCATGGATACGATCGCTGGTACAAATCGCGGTCTACTGGCTACTGAAGCACAGAAACAGGCTATCTTAGCTGCGATCGCCAATTTAGAAGACTTTAATCCTACACCCCGCCCGGTGGAAGCTGGTAATTTGCTAGATGGCAATTGGCGATTACTATACACTACTAGCAAGGCTCTTTTAAATTTAGATCGTCTACCTTTTTGCAAATTGGGTCAAATCTATCAGTGTATCCGGGTAGAGACTACCAGCGTTTACAACATAGCTGAGATTTATGGCCTACCTTATTTGGAAGGATTAGTCAGCGTTGCTGCTAAGTTTGAGCCAGTTTCAGGTCGGCGTGTCCAAGTGAAATTTGAGCGTTCTATTATCGGCTTACAACGTTTAATAGAATACAATTCTCCGGTAACTTTTATCCAACAAATTGAAGCAGGTAAAAAATTTGCGGGAATTGATTTTCCAATAAACAGTGATAAACAGCAAGGCTGGTTAGATATCACCTATATAGATAACGATCTGCGAATCGGCAGAGGTAACGAGGGGAGCGTGTTCATATTGAGTAAAACATAAAGTTTGTGCAAAAATACTGTTTGCGAATGAAGGTAAGCTATAATGTCCACCTTGTCAAGTAGGGTCTGATACCTTTTTAAATTTTGGGTGGGTAGTGGGGTAGGAAGCAGGGGAGCAGGGGGCAGGGGGCAAGGGGGAGAATAATAAATTACTTCTTATCCCCTCTGCTCCCTTCTCCCTGCCCCTCTGCCTCTTGTGCCCAATTCCCAATGCCCTTACCAAATTCAGACAAATAACTTAACAAAGACTCTAGCAGCGACCTTCAGGTTGTAGAGTGAAATCAATTAGCCCTCTAGATTGGCGATTGATAACTAAAAGGGAAAATAATCATGGTTCAACGTGGTTCTAAAGTACGTATTCTCCGCCCTGAATCCTACTGGTTTCAGGATCTAGGAACTGTGGCTTCCATTGACCAAAGCGGCATCAAATACCCTGTAATTGTCCGCTTTGAGAAGGTCAATTACGCTGGTATCAATACCAACAACTTTGCCCAGGATGAATTAGTCGAGGTTGAAGCACCAAAGGCTAAACCAGCTAAAAAATAGCAGCAAAGCTACAAGGGGGTTGTTTGATGCAATGATGAAGGGTAGTCTTAAGTCTGAAGTATGAAATCTGAAAATTTCAGTTCATTCATTCTTCACCCTAGCCTACCCTAATCAATGAAAGCCGCCCTGCGGGTATTTACGGTTTCTCTTGAGTAATAATACGAGCAACCTACGGATGTGGTAAGTTACTACTCCATATCTTATTTCTTAAACCCTCAAGTACATCAAAATTGTCTGCTTATCAGCTTGAATGCCTGAACTGCCTGAAGTCGAAACAGTCCGAAAGGGTCTAAATCAATTAACCCTTAACCAAGAAATTACGGGTGGAGATGTGTTGCTCAATCGCACCATCGCCTACCCGTTTTCTGTAGGTGAGTTTGTTGATGGAATTGAAAAGAGTGCGATCGCTACTTGGCATCGTCGCGGTAAATATCTCCTCGCTGAACTTTCTTCCCCTTCTTCAACCAGTTGGCTAGGGGTTCATCTGCGAATGACCGGTCAATTACTATGGCTGCATCGAGATGAACCATTACATAAGCACACGCGGGTTAGATTATTCTTTGGGAATCAGCAGGAATTACGCTTTGTCGATCAGCGCACCTTCGGTAAAATTTGGTGGGTTCCGCCTGGTATTGCTGTAGAAAGTATTATGACTGGTTTGGCAAAACTGGCAGCAGATCCATTTTCGCCAGAATTCACTGTCGAATATCTAGCAAGCAAACTCAAAAACCGCCGCCGTCCGATAAAAACTGCGCTACTCGATCAGTCTGTGGTGGCTGGATTAGGCAACATTTATGCCGATGAAGCCCTGTTTAAGAGTGGGATTTTACCTGAAACTTTGTGTATAGATTTACAGCTAAAGCAAATTGAGCTTTTGCGAACAGGCATCATTCAAGTTTTAGAAACCAGCATAGAAGCTGGTGGTACGACTTTTAGTAATTTCTTAAATGTCAAAGGTACTAACGGCAACTATGGTGGTGTTGCCTGGGTTTATAATCGCGCTGGAGAACCCTGCCGAGTTTGTGGTATGCCAATTCAACGGATTAGGCTAGCTGGGCGATCTAGTCATTTTTGCTCTGAGTGTCAAACGCTAGGGGGAATTAGGAGACGCGATTAATCGCGTTTTTACAGGAATTGTTACTTCTAATTCGGAAGTCTCCTAAAATGCAGATAAAACAATCTAGAAATTTGAGAGGGGAATTCATGGCAGTTAAAAAGGGAGATATGGTTCGCGCTATCCGCGAGAAATTGGAAAACAGTCTGGAAGCAAAAGCCAGTGATACTCGCTTTCCTTCTTATTTGTTTGAAACCAAGGGCGAAATTGTAGATGTTAAAGGTGATTACGCCCTGATTAAGTTTGGAAAAGTGCCAACACCCAACGTTTGGTTACGCGTCGATCAACTAGAAGAGTTTAAATAAGCAAAAAGAATTCAGAAGTCAGAATTCAGGAGTCAGAATTTATCCTGACTCTTGAATTCTTATTGATAAAAATCGCACTTTAATAATTATGTCTTCTTCCCCTAACTCTCCAATTGTGTGTAATTTACCTCGTGTCACCATCGTGGGTGCGGGTAGAGTTGGTAGTACTTTAGCTCAACGCATTGCAGAGAAAAACCTTGCAGATGTAGTTTTACTAGATATTATTGCGGGAATGCCCCAAGGTTTGGCGCTGGATTTGATGGAAGCTAGGGGAATTGAAATACATAATCGCCAGATTATTGGCACAAATAATTATGCTGATACATCTGGTTCCCAAATTGTAGTGATTACCGCAGGACTTCCCCGTAAACCAGGGATGAGTCGGGATGATTTGCTGAAAACCAATGCCAAGATTGTGGTGGAAGCGGCAAAAAATGCGATCGCTCATTCTCCCAATGCTATTTTTATTGTCGTCACTAATCCGTTGGATGTGATGACTTATTTGGCTTGGCAAGCTACTGGTTTACCACGCGATCGCATTATGGGTATGGCTGGCGTGTTAGATTCCGCCCGTTTTGAAACCTTTATTGCCCTAGAATTGGGCGTTTTACCCGCCGATGTGAAAGCGATGGTATTGGGTAGTCACGGCGATTTAATGGTTCCCTTGTCTCGTTATGCTACCGTTAATGGCATTCCTATCACTGAATTGCTGGATGCAGCCACAATTGAACGCTTGGTAGAAAGAACCCGCAACGGTGGCGCAGAAATTGTGGAATTGATGCAGACGGGTGGTGCTTTTTTTGCTCCGGCATCGGCTACTAGCGTGATGGTAGAATCGATTTTGCTAAATCAGTCGCGGTTGTTGCCTGTGGCGGCGTATCTGCAAGGTGAATACGGTTTAGAAGATGTTGTGATTGGTGTTCCCTGTCGGTTGGGATGCGGTGGAATTGAGAGTGTATTGGAATTGACACTCAGCGATGAAGAAAGAGAGGGTTTGCATACTTCGGCTCGATCTGTGCGTCAAAATATTGAGCGATCGCAGGAAATTTTGGCTAACAAAAATTATTCGTAATTAAACATGAGTTCGATGGCTCATATAGTGCAATACGGTTCGGTTAAGGGAAGAGACGCGATAAATCGCCGTCTCTACAAAGGACTGATTATTGTAGAGACGGCGATTTATCGCGTCTTTGTGGATAATTTATTTTTTGTAAGTCCCTTACTACATAAAACCGTCCCTCTCCGAGTTGGAGAGGGGCAGATTTGAACTTTAGTTCAAGGCAGGGAGAGGTTCGTTGAACTCACCAGAATATTTGTGCCGTTCGCGTTAACGGCGGGAATCCTGATCTGCGGGGTCGCCGTAGGGGTCTTCGCTGGCTGGGCGCACGTCACCAAACTCCCCTGTGTCTGCGGGGTCGCCGTAAGGGTCTTCGCTAGCTGGGCGAACGTTGCCGTAAGACGATATATCTGCGGGGTCGCCGTAGGGGTCTTGACTGGCTGGAATAACATTGCCGTAAGATGCTGGATCTGCGGGATCGCCGTAGGGGTCTTCGCTGGCTGGACGCACATTGCGATCGCGGAATTCAGCATCTTTATCAGCTTTATCGCTGTCAGATCCCAAAAGCAACTCCTTCGCCTTTCGGAAAAATTCATCTACCATAATCTGTCTCCTGATTTAAGTTCGTGTTTCCGACGTGCGCGATGGCGTTATCCTTCGGGAAACCCGCTTTCTTATTTACACACGTTTCGCTGATCTAAAGTGCTGGTGCTGCGGATGAAGTTATACCAGTTAGATCGCGACCTGTGGCACTCCGGTTATAGCCCTGGAATTCCCGATACTTTTGTGCCTCAGATTCCGGTACTCGGATTCCCTCTGCTGGTGGCGTTACCCAGTGAGCGCGATGTTCAGCATCGCGGTAGTATACACGCCCGTTCTTGGAAAGATAGTACTTACCTTGCGCTCCTTCTTGGGGAGCATTCTTATGCTGGTTGTACATATAGTAAAGTGCCGCAGCCCCCGCCAAAAGTGCCACTTTTTGACCTGTACCCATTCCTTTCTTAGCTTCGGTTTGGCGATCGCTGACTGTTCTACCAACAACGGTGTCATCAACAGGTGGTGGTACTGAAGCTTTTTGAGAACCGCCTCCGCAGCTACTCAGCAAGGGTACCATTAGCAGTGCCGAAAGTAGCACTGCAAATAGACGCGAAACTATTTTACGTTCTTTAAATATTGTATTCATTGGATTTCTTCATCACCTGTATTTGCTAAAAGCCTTGCTGTTGCAAAAACCAAGTTGGAAATCCTGTTATTTCACCTGGGATTGAAAAAACATATTTCACTTAATTTGTAACTGCACCAGCTACAGCGTTTCATTTATATGATGATCTGTTTTCTCAAGTCTTCCATCCTGCCTTTGAGAGAAACTGCGTTCATCCCAAAGAAATATATTGTTGATTTTTGATTAATCAATTTAGCTGAAACGCCGAAATGTTCAGCAATTTCTCGGTTATTTTTTCTGGGTAAATAAATTAGAAAGATACAGCTACTATGATGATCTTTGTCAAAAAATAGATTAAATATGACATCACAAAATACAGCCCAAACTAGAACTCGTCTCCTTTTGGCTTTGTGGGATTTGGGAGGAACGCAGCAGGAAGTTAAGAAGGGTCAATTGACTAAGCGAATTGTATCCAAAAGCCAGAAGGTAGCAGATTATCAGGGTTCCTTTGAAGAATTGCAGAATCAGGGTGCGATCGCAATCTCCAAAAAAGGATACTCTCTGACATCTGGCAAGGGTTTAGAGGTATTGGGTGAGGGTTTGAGGAGTGGCGATTTTAAGTTTGAAGGGACGATTGTCGGTACTTGGGCGGCGAATGCTTTGGTGAAGTGGATTAGTCAGATTGATGTTGCGGTAGCTAGTGCTGATGTACCAGTTAATGGAAAGGGTGCGTTAGTGAAGCTTTCCAAAGGAATCGCATCTTACAACGAGTTTAAATCTGTGGCGTTGGAAGTCTACGACAAGCTGAACCAGAACTACAACCTAGATGATCTGGTGCCAATTTATCGTATCAGGAGAGAAATAGGCGATCAGATCACTCGTGAAGATTTCAATGAATGGGTGCTGGAAATGCAGAAGAACGACATTGTTCAATTAATAGGTGGAGAGATGACAGATATCACCCCTGATAAAGCTGAAGACTCAATCACAACTAAATTAAGCGGATTACGCTATTACGCCAAGCGCCTCAATTCTGCAAATTAATCTAAATTCTGTTGTTTATTGTTGCACACAAACCATTATGACTAGTTCTCCCATTTCCTCTATTGAGGATATTAACGCAGCTTTACAAAATCACAACCCCTTTGCACTGCCTCCATACGTAGGAAGCCAAGAAGTTTGGGGCAAAGAATTTCCTGATGTGACAACTCTCAATGCTCATGCTTCTGATGCTGTGTTTCAAGCAATTAACCAAATTCGTACTGGTCAGTACCAAAGAACTTCAATTGCTATCACAGCCGAATCGGGCACTGGTAAAACACATATTATCAGCCGTATTCGCCATCGTCTTCAGACTGAGGGTGGTGCTTTATTTATTTACGCCACTGAATTTAGTGATTTAAATAATATTAAGCACGGATTCCAGCGTACTTTGGGGGATAGTCTAGGGAAAATTGGCAGCCAAGGAGTAACGCAGTGGCAAGAACTTGCCTCAGCAATCGCTAATCAAGCTGTCAAGTTTATTCATCCTCAAGCTCAAACTTTGTTATCTAAAGATTTAGTACAAAAACTTAGTCGAAATGAATTAAGTAAAAACCGAACTTTAGTTAATCAGCTAACAGAAGCATTCCGTAAGACTAAACCGAATCTTAAAAATCCTGATATCATCCGAGCTATTCTGTGGACACTTGCTGATTCGGAGGCGCTTTATGCGGTCAAATGGTTATCTGGCGATGAACTTGCTCAATATAAGGCTAATGAACTTTGTCTACCGAGTATTAATGGTCAATCTTTTGATGTAATTCAGCAAACTTTGGATCTTGTTGGTGACTATTATCAACTCGTAATTTGTTTTGATGAACTAGAATCTATTGAAATCAACAATGCCGGTTTTACAAAATCACAGGTTGTTGCTGGTTTGGTTAAAGAGTTGTTTGAGAATTTAAGTAAAGGCGTAATTTTAACCGTAATGATGCCTGCTATATGGATTAATAAAATTAAGCAACTACCTGCTGGTGTTCATAGTAAAGTTTCTGCTTATGGAAATCCTATTGACTTAAATAGCGTTTCCTAGTCTACTGAGGTACACCCAAATCTTGTTTACCAAGGTTAGTAGCTTTGAAAACGTACCTCACTAGGTTGGGAACCGCTAAAGTACATGAATGGAGATTCAATTGTTGAGCTAGTAGCTTTGTGGTTAACAGAATTCTATAGCGCCAGAAGTTTAGTACCACCTCATCAACTTTATCCATTTACTGAAACTCAACTGAGAGACCTGAGTAGGGAAGAGAAGCCCCCAGTCAGAAAAATTTTACAATGGTGTCGAGATAATTGTAAACCTACTGATATTGCCATTGATGAAGTAGAACCACCTCTAATTCCGAAAGAAGACTTAGTGGAACAAGCTTTTACAAAAGAGCTTAATCAAGATATTAGCAATTATTTAGATGACAACTATCTACTAGCTGATGCTATTTTATTTGGCTTCCAGACATTAATAAATAAAACAGTAGAACGAGTAAAAATTGAGCAGATAACAGAGAAAGTAAAACAACGAGGTGGTAAAGACGATTACCTGAATTTCAAGATTATTGGTAAAGAAGATGGGAAAAATATAAGTATTGGCGTTGCTGTTCTCCAGTATGCAGGTGGTAAGGCTTTAGGAGCAGGATTGAGAAGATTAATAGATTACAAAACCTTTGGTCTGACTCGTGGTTGTTTAATTCGCTCTAAATCAAAGGATAAAAATATTAGTTCTCATTTGTACAAGACTTATATCGAACCACTGATAGCGCAAGGAGGCGAATTTGCAGAGCTTAAAGAAGAGGAAATTAAACCGCTATTAGCTATTCGATCTGTCTATAAAAAGCGTGAAATAGACTATGGCTTTAGCGAGGAGGAAATTCTTAATTTTATTACTGATAAGGGTGCTGTATATCAGTTAGGAACTAGTAACACTCTACTAAAAGAAATTCTGAGTGATCCATCATATCAAGTACCTGAAGACATTCTTGAAAGCGATGTAGAAATTCCAGATGTAAGAAGCTACTCTGAATCATCTGAGCTTGCTGATATTAGTGAATTGGCTGTGGTAGTGAATTAAATATGAGTGAATCAGTTTTAATTGATCAAGCTATATGTCTACCTGCTCAAGAAGTTGAAGCTTTAATAAAAGGACAAACGATTGCTACAATACCCCGGATGTTTATTGATCCGGGGCGACAATTTGCCCTATATCCGACTAATACCTCAACTCTCTCATTACCACTTGAACCTTATTACAATGCAAATTTACAGAAAATTGCTGTAAATAACGTGGCAAGGGTTAATTCTGAAAGAGTTTTAATTAAAGTATGGGCTAAGTGCGAACTGTGCCAAATACTGGATGATACCGAACCTTTAGATGTCTTGTCAAAATCTACAATTTGGAGTAAAGAAGCATTAAAGGAAGTCTTATTACAATATCATTATATTTTTCTCGCATACCTACGGGTTTATGAGTTAGATAAACCAATTGAAGTCAGCATAACTTCTACAAGCCAATTTATCCCTTTATCACAGCCCACAATAGTTATTGAACCTAAGCCAGTTTTTAATGATCGCACCTTCGCCCAACGCAAGCATCAACTAGAAAATCGACAACCACCACTACACCCTCAATTAGAAGAATTGCAGAGTGCGATCGCATCCCTAACTATTAGCCAACCAGCAGCTAAACAATTAGACGACGATATCAAAGTATTTTTGGGTTGGAGTAGTGACAAGCTCATTAAGCTACCCGATCCAGATTTAGCTTGGATAAATGATATTGCAAAATTGGGCGATCGCAGCATCGAACAAGATGATAAAAAAACTAACTATCAAGCTGGTACAGATTTTGAAAATGTAGTGCGTGATAGCCTAGAACTTCTGGGATTTACGATTGACTATGCTCACAAAGGCGGTGCAGGTGGTTTAGATTTATTTTGTTCCAAACCATACCCATTATTTGGTGAATGCAAAGCAGGTAGAAAGATTCCCAATGATACCGCAGTGCAACTATTGAATTTGGGAATGCTGCGCCGACCAGACCTTTTTAGTCAGGCTGCTAAATTAATTATTGGCCCTGGTGAACCAACAACCCAACTACAAGACGCTGCAAAAATACAAGGTATGGCTATCATTAAACCAGAAACGCTTCAGAAGTTAGTTAAATTACAAAGCAATCATTGCAACTCAGTAGACTTATTTAAGTTAAAAGAATATTTAAAAGCAGGCCAATCTGATGAGGAAATAGAAAAATATATTGACCAAATTTATACAGATATTAATCTGCGATCGCAGATTATCACAGCAGTCAAAGAACTTTCTGAACAAGACAACGAAACTGCAAAAGCTACACATCCGAGTTTCACAGTTACAGAAATTCGCGTTCATTATAATGCTACTCATAATCCCCGGCTAAATGATGAAGTGGTTCACGATTTACTGATTGAACTTTCCTCACCTTTAACAGGCTATTTAGGACGAATAAAAGGCAGTAATTGGAATAGCGATCGCTTTTACTTTCTCCGCGATTTACTCGTTAACTAAAGAATGATGTAATTATCCAAAGGAACACCGCGCAAATCAGGTTTAATATTTCCGTAGCTGCGTCCCATATTGGGGAAATTAGCTAAATATCTACACTTTTTATCAAATTTCTCAACAAAATGCTCCCCAGCATCAATATTTATTCTAACAAAATAATCAATAATTTCTGATAGATCCTGACTTGCTTTTGGAGAAATAATATGTTGCTTCATCCTTGAAATTCTCTCGCTTTACGAAGTTTTCCCCGCAATTGTTCAACTACAACTTCCCCATCAATACCTTCTCCTCTATCCAGTTGATCAATAGCAACCTCAACTTTTTCCCGTGTTTCTTCAACCCATTGCTGATAACCTTTTTCGCACTCTAATAGCAACTTCAACGCTTTACTAATAACTTCTTCAGGATTTGAGTATCTCCCTGTAGCAATTTGGGCTTGGATAATTTGCTCTAGTTCAGGTTTAATTTGGATATTCATAATTTATATCTCCAGTTTATTAAGAGCTTTAACCTTGTTATAACAAAAATTAAAGTAAGTTAATTTTAAGAGCGATCGCAGTTATCCTAAAGTTACTCAATTTCAAAAAATAGTTGCCCATTATCTCCAAAGTCCCCTTGAATCATATTGTGCCAGTTGTTCCCATTTCATTTAAACAGAATACACAATGTCTACTATTTGAGTATTTTTCAAGGGATTTTTTATGAGCTTGCATTTTATCCACATCAATTAAGTAATCACCACTATCTGGCTCTACTGCAATATACCAGCCGTAGTGTTCCTGAATCAAATCGGGACGTACACGCTCAAAAATTACCCGACAACGCTGATAAAATACTTCATCTTCAGCTTTGCGTCTAGCAAGTTCTTCTGGTGGTAAAGTCCGCTCTGGAAAAATTCTACCCCGACGTGCAGGTTGTTTTGCAGTTGATTCAGTCATATAGCAATCCTACTTATTGATGCTGGTTTAACTTTATTTTATGAGAAGTAATAACTAGCGATCGCATAACCCGCCGCAGGTATCGCCATTTTTCTCAGTAATTTTATTTTTAGTAACAAACGCTACAGAAATTTTCCACTTAGCTACTGTGTAATTTCATTTACATTAACCAAGAGATTTAGTACTGTCGAAGAAACACATTATACTTACTACACTGGTGTTCATTAATAACTAACTGTACCAAGTTTAAAACTTAGTGAAATGACCCATGTATTATCAAATTTGGAATTTCTTTCTTAAAGAAGATAAATACATTTACTGGAAAGAGAAAACAAAAATTAACAAAACTTTTGACAAAGTTACATGGCAAAAGATTATTGATTTTTTGTTACTAGTAGAGCAAACTTTCCAATTGAAAAGTCAACTAGCAGAAACCGATAGTCTTGAACCGTTTCTCAAGTTAGCAACAGAAAATGGTTACAATTTGACAGCCGAAGAACTTGCTTGGTTTTTAGTTACAAGAAGACAGATTTGGGATCTTTTTGATTTTGCACAAAAAACGTCATCTCTCAAAGAAGAGTTGCTAATCGCTAAAGATCCCCAGCAGTTCGTCAACATAGCTGGTGATAATGGCTATTACTTTTCTGTAGAAGAGTTAGCTTGGCTGCTAATTGAAATCAAATCATCGCCAGAAATAGTATCTATCAACAACAGTGTTGGGGAGATTCTCACAGGTTCAAACTACGGCAGAATTGACATAGGATACTGGATTTGGCTAGCAGAAGATTGGGGAATTGTGCCCCCATTCTGTCATCGAAATCAACCTGTTAATTTATTATCTGGAAATACCAATAATCCTTTTTTACTCGATCGCTGTTTTCTACCCAAGAGCTATTTTAATCAACGCCTTTTGGTAAGTATTAATTCGCAATGATGTATATAGCAATCTGTGCAGGAGTTACGAATAAAAAGATACCCGACTTCTTGAAGAAGTCGGGTATCTAAGCCTCTGCACGTAGCTGCGTATAAATTCCATTTATAAAATAGAATTACGAATTACGAATTACGAATTATACAGTGAAGCATCCTAGACGGAAGAAAAAACCTCTATCTAGGATGCTTCACAATAAAAAATTGTTGCTGATACAACAATTATGGACAAAATGTGATGTTTGGACTAGAACTGTCAGCTAGCAGAAACGGTTAAACTGCCGGGTTTCTGAAGATCACCTTGCAAAACCACGCCTCGTTGATTTGCATGGATATGACGCAAAATCTTGTAAATTGCCTCAACTTGCTCTGATGCGCCTGCTTTCTCTGCAAGTTCATCAAGAGAAATAGGAGCTTTTTCTTTTTGTAAAACTGCTACCACTCGTGTTTGCAAATCGAGAATGGAGGCGGCTGCTTTTTTGCCAGCTTCTACCCCTGGCTGATGGTAGGCGTTGACGTTGACTAAGCTAGCGTATAAACCAACAGCACGTTCATACAAAGCAATTAATGCCCCTACAATTCGGGGGTTAACTTGGGGAATCGTGACTGTAATCGAATCGCGGTGATTTTCATAAAGCGCTTGTCGGGTTCCTTGGAGGAAACCGGAAAGATAATCGCCTGATGTAACTCCTGGATCTATTTCAGTGGATGGCCCCTGACGATCTTCCAACACTTCAATGAAGGTAGCAAAGAAATTCGCTACACCTTCACGTAACTGCTGAACGTAAGCGTGTTGATCTGTTGAACCTTTGTTGCCATAAACGGCGATACCTTGATGCACAACATTGCCGTCTAAATCTTTTTCCTTGCCCAAAGATTCCATCACCAGCTGTTGCAAATAGCGACTGAATAAAAATAAGCTGTCCTTGTAAGGTAAGACAACCATATCTTTTTCGCCTTTTCCGTTACCAGCAAAGTACCAAGACAAAGCTAGCAACGCTGCTGGATTATTTTTCACATCTGGGACGCGGGTAGCGTCATCCATCTCTTTTGCACCATCTAGCATGGCGCGAACATCAATGCCCTGCAATGCGGCTGGTACTAGCCCCACAGCAGACATTTCTGAGGTGCGTCCTCCTACCCAGTCATACATGGGGAATCTAGCCAGCCAACCTTCATCTTTGGCTAGTTTATCGAGGTTGCTGTCAACGCTGGTAATTGCTACCGCATATTGAGCAAATTCCAAATTGTGTCCGGCGTAGGCTTTTTTAACTTCAATCATGCCGTTACGAGGTTCCGGCGTTCCTCCAGATTTGGAGATTACCAATACCAAAGTGCTGGCGAGGCTATTTCGTAGATGATTAAGAACGCGATCAATACCTGCTGGATCGTTGTTATCGATAAAGTGAAGTTTCAGGGGCGGGAAATCAGGAGCGAGAGCTTCTGCGACGAATTGGGGGCCGAGGGCGGAACCACCAATGCCAATGGAGATAATATCCGTGAAGCGGCTTGCTCTGGGAGGATGAATAGCACCTGTTTGGACTTTTTCCGCAAAGGCTTCGATTTGTTCTAGGGTTTGGACAATTTCTTGTGTAAGTTCTGGAGTTGGCGCTAAATCAGGATTTCGCAGCCAATAGTGTCCAACCATGCGATTCTCGTCAGGATTTGCGATCGCACCCTTCTCCAGTTCAGCCATATCCGCAAACGCCTTGTCAAACTTCGGCTGCAACGATTCCACAAAGGCATCATCGAACCGGATTCGACTCACATCTAAGTACAGTCCTAATCCCTCGTGGAAATATAACCAGTTTTGGTATCGTTGCCAAAGTGCCCTAGCATCCATAGGGAAATCTCAAATAAAGTGTTTTTCAAAAACCAGTTTAATGGAAGGTTATAGCGATCCCTGCCTAGCGTTATACAGTTTACAGTTTTAAGTGTCCTGTTGACCGTGCCAATTTTAGATTTTAGATTTTAGATACTTCGACTCCGCTCAGTACAAGTTTTAGATTAAAAATTGTTTCGGTTGATGCCCCGCACTTCATATACCAGACGCTACCGCGAACGTGCCAAGAAAGCGAACGTGGGTGGAACAAACCCAAAATCCGCAATTCCAAAATCCAAAATTGATTGGCTCCTCACTTCACACATCTGGCATAGGGATGACACGCAGAAATTTCACGATTTCACCCCTAATTTCTATACCAATCAGGTAATTGTCTAAGGTGAAGCGGTGAAAAATGCCTTCACTATCAAGCTGTCGCAGTTCTTTTAAATCAGTCAGTTGCCACTTTTGGGCTAACTCAATAAAGACAAAATCATGCACCCGCTCGTAGGCGGCAGGTTCTAAATTCTTCAGGTCTAACAAAAAAGACCTTGCATAGCGCATTTCCAGACTCACTAGGTGTTACCTTAACCAAAACTTCAGGGCCACTGGCACTAGAAAAGAAAGCGCTGCTGAATCAGAAAAACATCAACAGTCGTACCGCTTCTTCATGGGTTAAGATATCCCACGGTTGCTGCGATCGCTTAACTTGTTGTATCGCTTTCAGCATATAGAAGTCACAATGTAAAGCTTCGAGAACGTCCCAAATGTCTTGCAAATCATCATCGGCTAACTGCTCGATTAAGTGATGCATTCTCAGTCGCAGCAAATTCATAGACCAATTTTTACCTACAACCCAACACCAACAATAAATAGTATTCCCACAAAATTAGCAAAGGTTAACGGCAATGTAGCACTATGCTGAAGCTACGCTAAAATTTATTCGCCAAGCGTTGAGGGTAGAGGGGCAGGGGGCAGGGGGGCAGGGAGCAGGGGGCAGGGAGCAGGGAGCAGGGAGCAGGGGGCAGGGGAAACAGAGGGACAAGGGGACAAAAGTTTAGAACTTACAACAAGTCTTTCGCCTTGTCCCCAATTCCCAATTCCCAA
>NZ_JAYGHE010000002.1:96532-159558 GCF_034931145.1 Nostoc sp. UHCC 0252
AATTCCCAATTCCCCATTCCCAATTCCCCATTCCCAATTCCCAATTCCCCATTCCCAAATAACTATTTAAAATGGTTGACTATCTAATTTTCTTAGCAATTTCTACAGGGCTTTTTGCTCTATTCGCTCTAGGACTAAATTTACAGTGGGGCTTTACGGGGTTAATTAACTTTGGTCATATTGCTTTCATGACCTTGGGAGCATATACAACCGTATTATTAAGCTTAAAGGGCGTACCCTTATTGATATCAGCAGTGGTTGGGGCAATTGTCGCTGCCTTGTTGGGTTTGATAATTGGTTTTGCAACTCTACGCTTACGGGAAGATTATCTAGGAATTGTCACCATCGGTACGGGCGAATTAATTCGTTTGGTGGTAAATAATCAGGAATTGCCTGTGGGTGATACCTGGGTTCCTGGGGCGTTTGGTGTACAAAGTTATCCTATACCCTTATCCACAGAGCCTAATTTGTTTGTCAGACTAGTAATGATTGGGTTGTTAACGCTACTAGCTGCTGTAACTTTATTTACCTTGTGGCGATGGATCCGTACTATCCAAATATCTCGGACTAGTGATTTGGGCAAAAGAACAACTAGCAAACAAGAATTTATATCCCGTTTAGCTGTGGGAATTGTATTAGCAGTTTTGGCAACAGCAATTTATATTTCTGGGGTAATTGGATTATATAATTACAACCCAAAAGCAGGTTTGATGCTGGTGTTGCTGCTGGTTTTAGCACTTGTATACTGGCGCTTAGAAATTTTGGTGCGATCGCCTTGGGGTAGAATTCTCAAAGCTATCCGCGAAGATGAAGAAATTCCCAAAGCACTGGGGAAAAATGTCTTTTGGTATAAATTACAATCATTAATGTTAGGTGGTGCGATCGCAGGTATCGCTGGCGCTTTCTTTGCTTGGCAACTGGCCGCCATTTACCCCGATAACTTTCAACCACAGCTTACCTTTGACACTTGGATCATGGTGATTTTAGGCGGTTCTGGAAATAATGTTGGCACAATCTTAGGTGCGGTAATTTACTTTACTTACGATGCCCTAACGCGAGAAGTCTTACCCAGAATCATCCCCCTTGATGAAGCCCGTTTGGGTGCATTTCGGATCATGGTAATCGGACTAATTTTGATGATACTGATGATTTGGCGACCTCAAGGTATTCTAGGTAAAAAGGAGGAACTTACCCTTGGTAAATAACCAGTCATCGCCACTTCCCCTTTTGGCAGCCACTGGACTTTCTAAAAGCTTTGGTGGTGTCAAAGCAGTGAATGAGGCGAAAATCGAAGTTGCTAAAGGCAGCATTACGGGCTTGATTGGCCCCAATGGTGCTGGTAAAACCACTTTATTTAACTTACTCTCAAACTTCATCCGCCCAGATAAGGGACGAGTGATTTTTGACGGTGAACCGATTCACAGTTTGCAACCATATCAAATCGCCCAGCAGGGAGTAATCCGCACCTTTCAGGTTGCACGCACTCTCTCGCGGTTGTCGGTGTTAGAAAATATGCTGCTGGCGGCGCAAAAACAAACGGGTGAGAATTTTTGGCAAGTGCAGTTGCAACCGCACGTTGTCGCTAAGGAAGAAAAGGAACTGCAAGAGCGGGCAATGTTCCTGTTAGAATCGGTGGGCTTGGCAAAAAAAGCGCACGATTATGCTGGTTGCTTGTCTGGTGGACAACGCAAACTGCTGGAAATGGGACGGGCGCTGATGACTAATCCCAAGTTAATTTTGTTGGACGAACCAGCTGCTGGGGTGAATCCGAAACTGATTGATGATATTTGCGATCGCATTCTCACTTGGAACCGCCAAGACGGAATGACTTTTTTGATTATTGAACACAATATGGATGTTGTGATGTCCTTGTGCGATCGCGTTTGGGTACTTGCCGAAGGGCAGAATTTGGCCGACGGGACACCAGCAGAAATTCAAACTAATCCCAAAGTTTTAGAAGCTTATTTGGGCAAATAAAACAGGAGTCAGAATTCAGGATATTCTACCTATAAAGGGATAGGAAGCTTTTTATGTCAATGATGACAGTCAAAGATTTAGAGCAAGTTCAAACCGCTTTTACCGAAGCAGGTTTAGATTACCAGCTGGAACTCGAAAATGGGAAAATTTCAATAATGGGGCCGTCAGATATTGTATCCAGCGAAATTAGTAGTCGTCTCATCGCCTTTCTCTTTGCTTGGATAAATCCTCGTCGCTGGGGAAGAGTATTTGATTCTGCTGGCGGTTTCATCATGCCAGATACAAACCTCAAAGCACCCGATGTTTCTTTTGTTCGCGCTTCCCGACTTCTCCAAAGTCCTCGCTACTTTGGAGAACTTGTCCCTGACTTGGTGGTAGAAATTAAATCTCAGAGCGATAAAATTAAACTTATAGTAGCCAAAATTTTGAAATTTATAGAATTAGGAGCGATCATCGGTATTCTGATCGATCCTGATGAAGAGACAGTTACAATTTATCGCTCTACAGGCGAACCGACAGTTTTAGAAAACGGCGAGATTTTAACTATACCAGAACTTTTTCCCGGCTGGGAATTACCCGTTACTGAATTGTGGCCTCCTATCTTTACCGAGGAAGAAACACAATTTAGTGAAGGATGTTGGTAGCGACTGAACCGCATTCTCCCTTGGAACCGCCAAGAAGGAATGACTTTTTTGATTATTGAACACAATATGGATGTTGTTATACAAATTTTCTTCTGAAAGCCATAGATACCCGACTTATCAAATCAGTCGGGTATCTTGCTGATCGCAGTTATATTTTAGGATTATTCGGGAATATTAAGCTATGAGAGCTTAGACACAATATTGAGTTTTGGATATTTATTTATGAAAAATATTGCTGAGTCAACGATCATCGGTATCATCCTGCTTGGACTTTGCAGTTGCAACTCAGTTAAAACAACGGAACTGAAAGATTCTAATCCAGTCACCAGCCAAACTGAAGCTCAAGGCAAAAATCTCATCAAAATTGGTGGTTCTAGTTCAACGGTAACTGTTTTAAAACTTTTAGCAAAAGGCTATGAATCCCAAAATAAGACTGTCAAAATTGAGTTTATCTCTAATAGCCAATCAGAAGGAGCGATCGCGGCGCTAAACAACGATATTATTGATATCGCTGGTAGCAGCAAACAACTAAAACCAGAAGAAGATAACGGTAAAATTCAATATCAAGAAGTAGCGCAAGATTTGTTACTTGTCGCCACCCATAGCAGTGTTAAAGGTGTTAACAACCTGTCAACCAAGCAATTAAAGGCAATTTACAAAGGTGACATCACAAATTGGCGGGAATTAGGCGGCGCTGATGCAAAAATTGTAGTATTAGATAGACCTGAAGACGAATCAGCAAAAAAATTATTACGAAAATATTATTTGGGAGAAGATAAGACTACAACGAAAGCTGTGATTTTGAATAAAGAAGGGGAATTAATCGAAACTTTACAAAGTACCCCTAATTCCATCGGTGCTTTTTCTTTAGCTTATTCTATTATTAATAAATTGCCCATTAATCATCTCAATCTCAATAATATTGCTCCCAAACCCCAAAACTTCACTAGTGGTAAATACCAAATGGTGCGTCACATAGGTATTCTCTGGAACAAAACACCTTCAGCAGCTACTCAGGGCTTTATTGATTTTATCTTCAGTAAGGAAGGTGAAAAACTACTACAAAATAATGGCTTTGTTCCTACCAAATAAATTGAACGTGCCATGCAGAGATTTTTCAGGGGGCTGAGACTCAGCCAAAAAATTGTTCTACCGATGTTTGCAGTTTGTCTTACCGTATTCATGCTGGGCTTAGTAGTTCTAGGTAATTGGTTTACCGATAGTTTACAGCAGAATTTCCGTCAAGAGATCGAAAGTTTTGCTGAACGAGTTTATCAAGATTTTCAGTATGAACAGCAAACCCTAGAAACTGAAATAGAACTGATTGCTAATCGAGATATGCTGAATGAGGCTGTAAAGCAGCACGATCAAAGTTTACTTTTGCAAATATTACTACCACTCAAATCCACTTTAAAATTGGATTGGATTAAGGTAATCGATACTCAGGGTAATGTCCTCGTAGACTTACGAAACAATTCTTTGAGTCAAGCCAAGTTCTTAGACAAGGTAGTTACCAGCACTGCAATTCAAGGAGCGCATTTAGTTGATTTGGTAGATATAGAAGGTGAGCAACAAGTTCTCGAAGTGGTAACAAATGGAATCAAATCATCAGCAGGACTTTTGGGAGGAATTATTATTGGCAACTTAGTAGACGACACCCTATTACAAAAAATTGCTGCTGGTTCCTCTAAACATCTGATTATTCACAGAGATAATCGTCTATTTGGCACAACCTTGTTGATAGAAAGCAAGAAAGTGGATTGGCAATTCCCTGCTCCTAATTTGTCTCCTACACGAATCACTATTGATAGCAAAAATTATTTAGCTAAAACTATCATCTTTTCAGGAGTAAGTCAGTCTTTAAAAGCCACAGTTTTGTATCCTATCTCACTGCTAGAGGTTGAACAACGAAAGTTATGGAAAGATTTAGGATTGTTGTTTTTTTTGGGAAGCAGTATTGTGGCAGTAATTGGTTTTTTAATTGCGCGAACAATTACTCGTCACCTAAAAGCTGTCACACAGATTGCACAAAGAGTTACCCAAGAATATAATTTTGATCTCCAAGCTCCCGTAACTACTGAAGATGAAGTTGGGATATTAGCTATTTCTTTTAATCAATTGATTCAACAGGTAAAGCGATTATTAGTAGAACAACACGAAACGAATCAAAAGCTAGAGTCTTACAGCCAAACACTAGAAGAAAAAATAGAAGAACGAACGCAAGCAATGCGACAAAAAAATATAGTTCTCAAGGAGACTTTACAGGAACTTAGGCTTACCCAGTCCCAATTAATCCAAAATGAAAAAATGTCCTCTTTAGGGCAGTTAGTTGCTGGTATTGCTCATGAAATCAACAATCCAGTTAATTTTATCTACGGCAACCTCAAGTATACTGATGATTACACTCAACAGTTGTTATCGTTACTTCAACTTTATCAAAAACATTATCCTTACCCAGAACCAGAAATTCAAAATGCTAAAGAAGAAGCTGATATTGAATATTTAACAGAAGATTTGCCTAAAATGTTGACTTCCATGAAGGTTGGAGCTAGTCGCATTCGAGAAATTGTCCTTAGTTTACGAATCTTCTCTCGTTTGGATGAAGCTGAGTTTAAAACTGCTGATATCCATGAAGGGATTGACAGCACCTTGTTAATTTTACAACATCGGATAAAATCCCAAAGCGCCCGTCCTCGAATCACGGTGATTAAAGAGTATGGTGATATCCCTAAAATTCAGTGCTTTGCAGGACAGTTGAATCAAGTATTTATGAATATCTTGGCAAATGGCATTGATGCTTTAGAAGAGGCTTTTGAAAAGGGGCTTTGTCCAGAACCGATAATTCGTATTTCTTCAGCCCAGGTTAATGAAAATATCGTTGTTCATATTACTGATAATGGCACAGGGATTCCAGAAGCAATTCAGTCACGTTTATTTGACCCTTTTTTCACCACAAAAGCAGTTGGTAAAGGTACTGGGATGGGATTATCAATTAGTTACCAGATAGTTACTGAAAAACATGGTGGTTCGTTACAGTGCATTTCATCACCAGGACAAGGTGCAGAGTTTATAGTTACAATTCCGGTTAGATAGGTAATTTTGCATATTAACGATCATAATTTTTACGCCTTAAAGCAGTTTTTAAGGATGCAGCTAAATTCAAAGCAATTTTATTGTGATTTGTAGTGCCACCCATCATCGGTACAATATCTCCATCACAATATTCGCCTTTATATTCAGCTTTTTCTTCAATTTCTAAATACTCTTCAGGTGTATAATAAAATTTTTGTCTTTCTAACTGCATAAAAATACAATCTATGATTGTGCGGCTAAAATTTGCCAGTTTGAAAAATATCTTGCACCCTCAAGTTCAAGTCAGGGAACGTCGGTGATATAATGCGATCGCTTTCCCGAAACTTGCGAACCTGATATTCACCTTCATCTAAAGAGCAAACTAGGATAGTCGGTTGTTTCGGTTTCCCAATGTACTCTCTACCACCTAGCGCTGCGTAATCAACAATCCAATATTCTGGAATTCCCATTTCTTCATAATCTGCATATTTCTTGTGATAATCATCACGCCAGTTAGTGCTTACAACTTCCACCACTAAGGGGACTGATAACCCTTGAGTAACTGTTGATTCTTTTTTCCATCGTGGTTCATTCACAAGATTAGGACGGTTGAGTATCAAGATGTCTGGTGAATAACCTGATTCGCTTGTAGATGTTTTGACTAGTACAGTTTTTGGGATGATGTAAGGCAACTTTAATCGAAGGTATTCAGCAGTTAACTGTTGTACTAAAAATCCTACAATCTCTTCATGATCGCCTACTGGCTGTGCCATTTCTACTATCATCCCATTGTGCAGTTCATAGCGCTTTCCCGAATTCTCTGGTATCCACTCAACAAAATCGTCAAAGGTTATTAGTTTTGGAGGTGCTTGAGTCATAATCACCTACTTGTAATAAAATGTGGGAGTTTTTTGGAAATAACTGAGAGAAAGTCCTACACAGTGTCAAATCCTTGGAAATTTGGCTCGTGTTAAAATCGAATATTCTATTTTTATGTCATTAGAAGTATATCTAATCGAAAAGCCAAGATCCCCGATTTCTTTAAGAAGTCGGGGATCTTACTTGTTGTTAAATTTAACTAAACTGTTCCTCTGCATCCAGGTTGAAAAGCATTTGCAGAGTTTGCATACAGCGCCGTCTTGCTTCAACATCTTGCTGCGATCGCAACTGTACCATCGGGTCGTGTAAAATTTTATTGACAATTCCCCGTGTTAATGCTTCAATCACCTCTTGATGTTTTTCAGCGAATTCCGAACCCAATCTCGACAAAGCTTTTTCTAACTCTTGTTCGCGGATGGTTTCGACTTTATTTCGCAGACAGCTAATAGTAGTCACAGTTTCTAAACTGCGCCACCAAATATCAAAAGCTTCCACTTCTTCCTCTAAAAGTCGCTCGGCTTCTTGGGCAATCTTCCGACGGCTTTCGTAGTTTTGCGCCACTACAGCCTTCAAATCATCCACATTAAACGCTTGCACATTTTCCAGTTCATTAACATCCGCATCAACATTACGCGGCACAGAAATATCAAATAACATTAAAGAGCGCTGAACTTCTAAAACCATTTCCAATTTGGCCCGGTCAAGTATTGGCTCGGTTGCCGAAGTACTTGTAAATACTAAATCGCTATCGGCAATTACAGTCATCATTTCCGATAGCGGATGAATTTCGATCGGCTGTTGAGGGAACTGCTTTGTTAATTCTAGGGCACGTTCACGAGAGCGATTTACAATACTAATTTCCACAGCACCTTTAGAAATTAGGTGTTGCACCAGTAGCCGCGACATTTTACCAGCACCCAGAATTACCACTCGGCAAGCAGCTAAATTTGCAACTTTTAGCTGCGCTAACTCTACAGCTGCCGAACTGATAGAGACAGCGCCAGTACCAATACTAGTTTCAGTGCGAACCCGCTTACCAGCTGTCAGCGCTTGTTTAAATAATCGATTCAAAATGGTTTTTATACCGTTATATTGCTGCCCCAGTTTGTGAGTAGTTTTCACCTGAGCCAGAATTTGACCTTCTCCGAGTACTAGACTATCTAAACCACCTGCTACTCGCATAACATGCATAACTGCATCATCATGTAGCAGCATAAACAAATGCTGTCGCAGAGAAAGCACGGGCAATTTACTATATTCCGCAAGAAACTGAGTTATTTCTCGAATACCTTGGTCTGCTTCACTGGTAACAATATAAATTTCTAGACGGTTACAAGTGCTAAGAATTGCAACTTCGTCAATATGAGGATAGCTCGCCAGTTGAGCGATCGCACTTTCAATTTGTGGTTCTGGAATGCTCAGTTTTTCCCGGACTTCTACTGGGGCTGTTTTATGGCTTAACCCCACCACTGCTATATTCATTTGCTAAATCGTAGTTACTAGTTGGTAGTTGAGAATAGGGCATTGAGTGAGAATAGGGAATGGGGAATTTTTGTTTATTGGTTGATAGTTTTTCCAACCAATAAACAATAACTAATCACTAAATACTAACTACTAACTAGTGTAACGATGAAGCATTCGGGTGACTATTTTTCCATTTTTTAGAAAGATTTATTTCCAAATGCTTTACCCCTACTTTTAACATTCCCCATTCCCTAAAAATTAGTTCAGTTGGAGAGTCTTAGGTTCGCCAAACATGTGAATTGTATCAACAAATCGAGCAGTTTTCGACTGGTTGGAAATTACCAAGCTTTGAGTTCTGGCTCCGCCGTGGAAGAAACGTACACCATTCATCAGATTACCACTGGTAATACCGCAAGCAGCGAACAGAACAGTTTGACCAGATGCCAATTCATGAGCATCATAGACCTTATCGGGGTCATTGATATTCATAGACTTTAAGCGATCGATGTTGGCTTCTCTGCTTTCTCCAATCAGACCTGTTTTTACGACTGCTGGATCGTAAATCAGTTGACCTTGGAAGTGTCCACCCAAAGCACGCATTGCAGCTGCCGAGATTACACCTTCAGGAGCCGCACCAATACCCATCAGAGCGTGGATATTAGTTCCAGCAAAACCGCAGCTTACAGCTGCACCCACATCACCGTCTGAAATTAGGGCGACTCTCGCTCCAGCCTCACGGATTTCTTTAATTAAATCGTTGTGGCGTTCGCGCTTCATGACTACGATCACAAGTTCTTCAATCGAGCGATCTAGACACTCAGCGAGAATCTTGAGGTTTTCTGTTGCTGACTTGTTGATGTCTACCTTGCCCTTAGCTGCGGGAGGCGCTGCTAACTTCTTCATGTAAAAGTCAGGAGCAGCAAATAATCCACCCTTTTCAGAAATTGCCAAGACAGCCATCGAACCAGGTTGTCCATAAGCTACCAAGTTCGTACCTTCACAGGGGTCAACGGCGATATCAATTTCAACTAGTTCATCAGGGTTACAGAGAGCTTCGGCATTTGGTTGAGTACAAATACCAACTTCTTCCCCGATATATAACATCGGTGCGTTGTCGCGTTCGCCTTCCCCAATCACAATGCGACCTCGCATATAGATTTTATTCATCCGCTCCCGCATAGCTTCCACTGCTACTTGGTCAGCAATGTCTTTTTCGCCTTTCCCCATCCATTTCGAGGAAGCGATCGCGGCTTGCTCTACTACTTCAATAATCTCTAACCCAAGTGTATTTTCCACGGAGTCTGCCCTCTCAACTGCTTGAATTTCCGCCGCTTTATCTGGCTATTTCAGTCTTCAAGTCTACCAAAGGGCGGATACACGTGGAAGAAAGTTAAGTTTTACTGCTAACTGGTTATAAAAGTACCATTTAGCACATCCTGATTTTTGCTTCTAACTACTCCAGTATAAAGCGTGTGCAAAAGTAACTAAGTTAAGCACTGCACAAATGGGTAGCAGTATGTATCTAGAACATTACTTGTCTTCAGTGTTTATCTTTAGGTATAAAATAATAAAGAAAAAAAACTAGTGAATTCGCTAAAAACTAAAAAACGAGGCTCAGAGTAAATAGCTTGTCAAATTAAGAGGTTAATCGTGTTTATCGACTACATTACACTCATGTTGATCAATATGGTAGCTGGGCTATTTCTACTGGCTGACTATGTGTATCGTGGTATAGATAGTTCTAATCAAAGGCAGTGGATTCCCGGTTTTGGAATTACGGGTGCGATCGCACTCACAACTGGTTTACACATGAGCTTCACCTGGCCAGTTACTGGTAGTTTTAATATTGCCTTTGGTGAGACAAGTGTTTTATTTGGAATCTTGTTTGTTGCGGCTGCGATCGCTCTTGCTCAAGGTTGGGATTTATTGACAATAGCAATTTACGGCTTCTTTGCTGGTGCAGTTGCGATCGTTGTGGGTATCCGCATCATCAACTTGAATATGACACGCCAACCGCTTTTATCGGGAATCGGCTTTATTTTAACTGGATTAGGTGGTATTTTTGCAGCGCCAACCCTCTATTGGAAAACCAACCGAACCTGGCGGTTAATTGGCGTAGCAGTGCTGATAGTAGCCGCTCTAATTTGGGCTTTGACTGGATATTTGGGTTACTGGAATCATTTAGAGGGTTTCCAAAAGTGGGTTCCAGCACCGATGCGGTAAGCAATGTTCTAGGCTAGAGACATAGTTAAAACCTTGTTCAAGATCAATATGCTTGACTTTCTTAATCCCTTATTAAATCGCCATCCAGAGCGAGTCAAAGCCAACGTCGAACTTTACACATGGGCAACTTGCCCTTACTGCATTCGTGCCAAAATGCTGCTGTGGTGGAAAGGGGTAAATTTTACCGAATATAAAATCGACGGTGACGAAGCAGCTAGAGCGAAAATGGCAGAACGCGCTAACGGAAGACGTACCGTACCACAAATTTTTATTAATAACCAGCACATCGGTGGCTGCGATGACCTCTATCAGCTAGACACAAAAAACCAACTCGATCCCCTTTTAGCCCAAGTCGCTATTTAGAAATCAAACTAGCCCCAACAGTAGGGATGCACAGCTGTGCATTAGTATCAACTTAAGCCCAAGCGAATGGAATAGAGCCTCCGGCACGCTACGCGTTAAGCGAAGCTATGCCGAAGGCTTCACGCGCCTATACAAACGTACCCCATTGGCAAACCCGCAGGGTAGACCGCCTCCGCAAACTAACGGTAAATTAAGGCTTTTTAACCCACGCAGGTGGGTTTTGTTTGTGTAGACGCGGTTTCTAACCGCCCATTTCGCTTTTTCTTTCTTGTTAGGATGCTATCTCGCCCGTCCAAAAGCGATCGCAATTTTGAAATTTTTTTTATATTGATAAGTGGATGTTAACTAAATACCCAGAATATATTATACATCAACAATGGATGAGTTATGCCCTAGAATTAGCAAAAGCAGCAGGTGATGCAGGTGAAATCCCTGTAGGTGCTGTTATTATTGGTTCAACAGGCAAATTGCTGGGACAAGGAGAAAATAGAAAAGAGCGCGACAAAGACCCTACCGCCCATGCGGAAATTCTCGCTATCAAAACAGCTGCTACAACTTTACAAAATTGGCATCTTAATGAATGTACCCTCTACGTAACTCTTGAACCGTGTCCAATGTGTGCAGGTGCCATTTTGCAAGCGCGTGTAAGACAACTTGTATATGGAGTAGACGATACAAAAACTGGCGCAATACGTACAGTTATTAACATACCCGATAGTGCTGCTTCTAATCACCGACTCCAGGTCATTGGAGGCATTCTAGAGTCAGCTTGTCGTCAACAATTACAGGCTTGGTTTGCTACTAGGCGGCGTAAGGTAAACTAACGGACAGAGGTAAAACTGTCCATCTACTACGACACAAGTCACGCAAGAGAATCTACGGTGTAACTAATCAGGCTTTTCGTTAAATTTTTACCCGTCAATCAGCTGCATCCGTCATGATGGAATTTCACTCTTCATCCGATACCTGCCAGCGCACACCAGTAAATCATCAGGTGACTGGTACTACCTCAAAGGTTTCTCCTTGGTTAAGCCCTCTGGCATATTTATTAGGTCGTCACTGCCTATTACCATTATTCTTTGGGCAAATTAGAGTAACCGGACAAAAAAATATCCCTACAACTGGGCCTGTGATCCTTGCGCCTACACATCGGGCACGTTGGGATGCATTACTTGTACCCTACGCTACGGCTGATTGTCGGAGAGAACAAGACCTGCGGTTTATGGTGACTGTTGACGAATGCCAAGGTTTGCAAGGCTGGTTTGTCAAACGCTTGGGCGGGTTTCCCGTAAATTCTAAGCATCCGTCAATCCGCACGCTGCGACATGGAGTTGAGTTACTTCAGCAGAGAAAAACCCTGGTAATTTTTCCAGAAGGTAATATTTTTCGTGATGGTCAAGTTCACCAGTTGAAGCCGGGAATTGCTCGTCTTGCTTTGAGTGCTGAATCTAGTCATTCCGGGCTGGGAGTTAAAATTATACCCATAGGCATCAATTACAGCCAGCCTTATCCCAATTGGGGCACAGATGTGAGTATTGACATTGGCTCCCCAATCAAAGTAGCGGATTACATGAGTGGCTGTATAAAACACGATGCCAAAAGCATCACAACTGATTTAGGAAAGGCACTGCAACAATTAAGCCATCAAGAAACAAAAATTACTAATCACGCATTTGCAGAAATTACTAATTCTTGATCTCCTCAAAGGGCAAGAGTCCTAAGATCGCCTCTTAAGCATTGACCATTGACCGTGTATGATTTAAAAAAACTGCACGTTTTGAAGATTTGACACTAATTAGCTAACTGCTACATACATCCTGAATAAGTTATCAAAGATTTAGTAGTATTTTGCAACCGTTGAGGATGTATACATATATAGATTACCTACTCTTGATGGGATATTCAGGCAAATTGGCATTTTTTTGAGTAAATAGCTAAGAATTGTCTGCAAGCGGCTTCACTGGTCGATCAGAAACATTCTTACTACTTCAGCTAGATAGTTACAAGCTGGTTGCGAGTAAATCGATGAGAAAGAAAATCACAGGAATTAAGCGTTAACCCAGTCCACCGTAAGCATCGCTCATCACGACGATTAAGTTAGTTAATATACAGGGGCAATGGGAACTCTCTTAAAGCGATTTTCAGTCCTAAATCAGGGATACTTAGGATGTAACTTTGCTTTTCCAAGACCAAAACAGAGTTAAGATACCCGAAGTTTCCATAACTTTTTTATATAGTTGTCGCACTAATTGATCCCATGAACACTGCTGCCGCTGTTACCTTGATGCACCGTACCCTTTTATCAGTCATAGCAGTCCTCAGCCTGCTATCACCTGTGAATGCTCAGGTATCACAGTCACCAGGCACTAATAGCCCACAACCCATTGATCCTAACGCTCCCAATAACCTGCGCCCCATAACCCAAAATAACAGCCTTTTGAGCATTGAAGGTGGCGATCGCTTAGTAAAAGAGGCAGAACAAGCCGTTTCTGGTCAAAACTATCCTTTAGCTGCTAAGAAACTCCAAGAAGCACGTCAGGTTTATAATCAGCTATCTAACTTTTATCAAGAGTTAAACTCTAGCTTTTCGGGAATTGACAATAGAGTTTCTGATTCTCAACGTCAAAAAGCTCTATTAACAGCCCAAAAGCGGGATGAAGCTACCTTTCAGCTAGCATTGGTACATCGCGCCCAAAATCAGCCAGAATTAGCTGTGCCGTTGCTGGTTCAAATAATTAAGAGTCAAAACCCGACACGGGATTTAGGCAAGAAAGCCTATAAACAGTTGTTTGAGTTGGGTTTTGTTGATTCTCCTTATCCTAGAGAGGGTGGTACTTCATCTTCCTCATCCCCAAAAAAATAAATTAAATTGGCGTTACCTGTTTTCCTAATATCCCACCTATTTCAAATCCTTCACTCCCTGAACAGCACCTTGAAACGCCCCAGTGCTAGGATGTGATTATCTGCCGTAGCTTTGCCCCAGCCTTCTCAAAAATCTACCTCAGAGGCGTATTTGTCCCCAGTCTTGCCAAACATCTGAAGTTGGCACAGGCTTTTGCTCTATATCTGTTAATAATAGAAAAGTAAGTTTTTTCAGGAATTGCGATGATTAGTCCGCAACAGGTTGAGGAAATGATCAAGGCGGGACTGCCAGACGCACAAGTTCAGGTGCAAGACTTGACTGGTGGCGGCGACCACTATCAAGTGACAGTAGTTTCATCGCACTTTGCAGGTAAAGGACTAGTGCAACAGCACCAGTTAGTTTATGGTGCGTTGGGTCAAGCTATGTCAACTGAAGCGATTCATGCCTTGGCAGTAAAAACATACACTCCCGAAACTTGGCAAGCAACAGCAAGTTCCTAAGAGACGCGATTCATCGCGTCTGTACAGGAGTTAAGAATAGAGACACGATGAATCGCGTCTGTTAAAAATTTATAACTCCTCACTCGTCATCGTTGAATGCAACATAGGAAACACGAATACCATGACACCAGAACTCAAAGACAAAATTGATAACTTACTACAAGAGAACAAGATTGTAGTTTTCATGAAGGGAAACAAGTTAATGCCCCAGTGTGGTTTCTCCAACAACGTTGTACAGATCCTCAATACCTTGGGAGTTCCCTTTGAGACGGTTGATGTTCTCTCAGACTCTGAAATCCGTCAAGGAATAAAAGAATACTCCAACTGGCCAACAATTCCCCAAGTCTATATCAATGGTGAATTCGTTGGTGGCTCTGACATCTTGATTGAACTGTACCAAAAAGGTGAATTGCAGCAAAAGGTAGAAGTAGCACTAGCTTCCTAATTTTTCTTTACGCAATCAAGGCAATATGCCGTTTTAACTTCCTTGAAAGGGGAGAGAAATAATATCTCCTCTTTCAAGGTTTTTTAATAGGTTGCAGACAAAAATAATTTATAGCTAGTCAACAATCCCCTCAGTCACGTTGGCAAAACCAATATAGGGCTGAGGGGATGCGTTTAATCAATACAATATCTCCAAAATCTCACACCACGGCAAAGCATTGACCAATACAGATAATATGCTATAATTATCTGCGGTAATCAAAGGTTACTATCAATGACCAAGTAAATGGTACTTAGTAGTAATCGGCTTGTGGCTGTGGTTGCACCACTGCAAAGTTTGATCCATCGTACAAGAAGCGGCTGGCCTCCTCTTCTAGACGATGAATCAGATAAGGTTCAATGACGTTACTTTGTCGCAATGCGGCTAGATATCCATCCAAATACATCCGCATGTCATCCGTGCGATAACCGCGATTCCATAACTCGGCGAAGGCGTCAGTGAGTCTTTGGTAATAGCGGATGGTTTGTGTGTCTTGGAGCATAACTGCTGTATTAATCTCTTGGAATGAGAATTGTAAATGATTCACGCTCAAATGTGAAGTGTAATTTCACTTTGACATCAATTCAAAGTAAACACATCTACTTTGGGTAGTACCCTCATAGCAGCTACACGCTACTTTAATCCTATTCCAGAAAACATTGATTCTGGTTTTTTGGTAAATTATTTTTCTGATTTTCATAGTCCATAGCCCAATTGTATTGGTGTTATGTTCTTGGATATGGGCACTAATTTTTGCGAAAAATCTACTTTTACCATCAGGTTAAAAAGCTGTTGCATCAACTCTTAGCTGATTGAATTTTAGATATTTGCTACATTACACCATATAAAAGCAGAATGTTAAGCTAGAAGAATTTTTGATAAGTATAACAACACTGCTGATAAATTTAATAAAAATTTAATAATATTTCTAATTGCCTTCCGGCAAGGCTTAAGTTAAAGGTATTGCCACGCTTTTGATGAGGAAATGTAAAGCTAATAGCAATTGAAGTAACAAAGGCTACAAAACCTTAGAGACGGGCTTGTTACTTTGAAAGTCATCAGACGCTAAGGGGTCTTGCCGCCGTGGGTTCGGTTTGTATAGAAATCATTGAGGGGAATCCCCATCTGAGGTCGTTGTTGGGTTGGCACTTGCAACAGCTAGAATACCGTGTTCATCAAGCTGCCAGTATTTATCAAGCAAGGGAAGTATTTTTAAGCCACCAACCAACACTGGTAGTATTGGATGCAGACCTGCCTGATGGTGACGGCATTGAATTTTGCCGTTGGTTGCATCGTCAAGAGCAGCCTCTAATCTTAATGCTATCTGCCCGTAATAGTGAAGGCGATATTGTCGCAGGTTTAAAGGCGGGTGCAGATGATTACCTGAGCAAACCTTTCGGGATGCAAGAGTTTTTAGCACGGGTAGAGGCGCTGATTCGCCGGAAACGCACACCTACTGCACCAGCTTATTTGGATTATGGCACTTTGCAAATCGATTTAGTTCAGCGCCGTGTTCGCTTTCAGGGGGAGTTTATCGATTTAACGCCTCAAGAATTCAGTTTGCTGTACGTTTTGGCACAAGCTGGGGGAGTACCTTTGAGTAGGTCGGAATTGCTGCGTCGTGCTTGGCCTGATGCTATCGATAACCCTCGTACCATTGATACTCACGTTTTGTCGCTGCGGAAAAAGGTTGAACTCGACCCTCGCCAACCGAACTTGATTCAAACTATCCGCAATGTAGGATACCGTTTTAACATGGAAATTTTGAATACCAATATTTCACAATCACAAACAACAAAGTTAGCTAGAGAAAGATTTAATAATCAACGTTCGACACTTAGTAGTAGTCAGGTTTGATAAAAAATTGGGAATTGGGAAGGTTAGATAACGATTCTTGGTTTCTGTCTCCTGACCCGTTCAAAATCTAAAATCCAAAATCTAAAATCCAAAATCGTCTTGAGTTTCTGCTTTAATTAAGCTTTCTCGTAATTCAAGCCAGTTTATTTCAGAGACTGTTTGATTTGCGGATAAATGACCCTGTTGTAGGTGTAATAACCTAGTGCAAAACATCTGGGCAAGTTCCAGTTGGTGATTTACCATCAGAATCGTGGTTTGATGAGTTTGACTCAACTGGATTAAGACTTGCGTGACATGAGATGCTGTACCTGCATCAAGGGCAGAGGTCGGCTCGTCTAATAATAATATTTTAGGCTGGATTAGTAACGCACGAGCGATCGCTACTAATTGTCGTTGTCCAGCAGAAAGTTGTACCTCAGTTCGCCCTAACCATTCATTGGGGATATGCAGTTGTTCTGTCCAGTAACTGATTCGTTCCTGAATTGTCTGTTTGGGCAAACCACGCAAAACTAAAGGATAAGCCAAGGTTTGCTGAACTGTCATCCCTAACAGCTTTGACTCTTGCAATACAAGTACAACCATCTGGCGTAGCTGGATGACGGGAATTTGGCGATATTCTTGGTTTTCTAGATAGATTTTCCCACTGGTGGGTTCAATTAGGCGGTTGAGGAGGCGTAATAACGAAGTTTTACCAGCACCTACCGGCCCTACAATGGCAATGCGTTCGCCGCAGCCATCGCCCTGAAAAACCTCCAAGTCAATATCTCGCAATATGGGATATCCCTGCTGATTGCCGGGAAGTTGGGTTTTCAGCTTTGTAAACAGATTAACTTGCTCTAGCCTGAGTGTTGCCTTATTCAAGGGGAGTGAGGAGATAGGGGAGAAATAACCAATGCCCAATCCTAAGTTAATTGTGCAGTAGTTAAAGCTGTAGCGATCGCCCAGCCATCGACCAATAGTAACAGCAGTGTGAATACTAGTAGAATCATGTACATCCACGGCTGTGCTAAAGGGCGAACATCTGTAGTATCGATACCTGTCTTTGCTTGGACAATTTGCACAAAACGGGCAAATCCAGATACACGCATCGGTAGTAAATAAGCTTTCCCATCCTGGCTGAGGAAGTAATAAACTAAGCCTCCTTGACCAGTGGTGCGGGGTTTTAACTCTTTCACCTCTGACCAAGGTAAAAACCAGCCTTTACGGAAAAAGCGAGGAACCCAGGCGGGGTAAGTAACCTGAATTCCCTTGTCATCTACAATTACTTGTTCTGTCAATACTGCGTACAAGGCAACTAAGCCGATGCTAATCCCTATCCACAATAATATTGGAGGTACGGGTGCGGCTGTTACCTGCGATAAAAAGGGCAATGGGACTGTGAGTGCTACGTATAGACTCAGCAACGTTATCCGAATCAAAGGAGACAAACGAAAGACAGAAGCTGAAATATTGGCTGAATTTGCTGTCACGGCTCAATTACAATGCTTTTCTTCATTGTAGGGTAGGTCTATGTCTTAGCTGGACTGTTCAATTCGTAATTCGTAATTCGTAATTCGTAATTTGCAATTACTAATTATTTAGGGTAAATACTTTTGCACTACGATCCAACCAGTAAGAGATACCCAGGCAAATCCTACAAATAGAATAATATTTACGCCGATGTGTAAGGGTCTAGCCCAAGGTCGTCTAGCACTAATCTGCGTAGCACTGAAAGCAGATAGTAAAACTAATGTTACCACTATCAATCCAGATGCTAAGTGTGACGAGTGACCTAAAGAACCAAAGTGTCCTAAAGTCCCAACAATCCCGATGGCTAGCAATAGTAGTACTAAACTTACCATGCTAATGCCCATTAAATAGTGGAGCGATCGCACCTCCCTATTTCCGCCCATAAATGGCGTAAAAGGAAGTTGTTGCGAAGTTCTCGCCCGAAACATCCAAACGCCGGTGATTGCTAACATCAGATATGCCAGCAGGGACAACCCCATCGACCAGGCCGCTATTTTCCACAACCAAAGAAATGAAGGCAGATTCATAAGAATGATTGTAGATGAGAGTGAGGAGATGAGGAACAATGCCAATGACAAATACTTCGACTACGCTCAGTACAAGTGACCAATGACCAATATAAAAAGGGCTGCCGAATTCGGCAACCCTTAAATTTAGCTAAATTTTTTTTAATCAATCAACAGATGCTAAACCAGCCATTTGTAAAGGTTTTGTAGTATCTCCGGTTTTTGTATTAATTTGCTGCACCAATGATTTGGTATTAATAGGGTCTTTTCCAGATAATGAGTCTGTATCAAACTCATGAGTATCGGTTTCTTCGAGCATCAGGCGATCGCACGGAATCTTATCGGATAAAATTGCACTTGCCATCATCCCTGTATGAATCTCCAATTGAGCTTTTCGCGGAGCTTCAAAAACTAAACGTTGTCCAGGGAAAACAACCCTTTCAAAGTACCAGTTGGCAATATTGGAGATGCGAGCTACCTGTATTTTGCTCGTGGCATTGATGTAGCAGCAGAGAATTTTTCCCGATTGCTCAGGTGGTAGAGGATCTAATATTTGAGCCATAACTGCTGAGGAGCTTTACGCCACAATTTTACATTACACTGGCCAAGCCTAGCACTCACTGATCCCCAGTTGCTGTAACTGTGAATACCAACTGTGTCTTTAGAGATTATTTCTTCCTAAAGATATATTTATAGATTATGAAAATTTTGTAATTATTTGTGGCTTTTTCGGAATTATACACTACACAACAAAAATTTTTAATATTTTATCCTGGGATCAAAGCTTGAATTCTCTTAAGACGACGATCCCCTTGCTTTTCGCCTAGCGAAGAACTGAGTTTTGCCGTTTTATGTATCCCAGGATTAATAGGCTGGGATCATCGCTTAATGAATAAACTCAATGTTATGGTAAAGCTATATGAAAAATATCTTCATAAAGCCTATCTATAAAATTCTATGTATGTTTTATGCATAGCAATTTTAGCGTTTCCTCCAATTGCTAACATTAATTTTCTCTATACCAGCAATCAGATGAAATGTCAAGCGCGATCGCGATAATAAAAACAAAATTAAACAAGCACACACTTTAAAAACTGGATGTTTTTCTCGCTTTCTCCAAAGATTGGCAAGATGGAAGTCAAAACACAGATGATGGAAAATCGAATTCTTTACGTTCGCCTTCCTTGTAACCCCATCTTTCCTATTGGGGTTGTCTACTTGAGCGATCATGTCCATAAGCAGTTTCCTAATATTGAACAGCGCATCTTCGATTTAGGAACGGTGCCACCTTTAGACTACAATTCTGCTCTGGATCGCTGTATCGATGAATTTAAACCGACACTGCTAGTATTTTCTTGGCGGGATATTCAAATTTATGCCCCAGTTGGTGGACGTGGTGGGAACCCACTGCAAAATGCCTTTGAATTTTACTACGCTAAGAATCCTCTATTAAAACTACGTGGCGGATTGGGCGGTTTACGAATTTTCATCGCTTACTATGTAGAGTTATGGCGAAACCAGGGCTTAATCAAACGCGGTTTAAAGCGTGCCCAAAAATATAATTCTAATGCCCGTGTAGTTGTAGGTGGTGGTGCAGTTAGCGTATTTTACGAACAGTTGGGTAAAAGCTTACCCCAAGGGACAATTATTTCTGTGGGTGAAGGCGAAACTCTGCTGGAAAAACTTTTAAGTGGCAAAGATTTTCGAGATGAACGTTGTTACGTTGCGGGAGAAACCCAACCACGTCAACGGCTGATTCACGAACAACCTACACCGCTAGAAAAAACAGCTTGTAACTACGACTATATCGAAAGCATCTGGCCGGAATTTAACTTTTACCTGCAAGAGCAAGATTTCTATATAGGTGTACAAACTAAGCGTGGTTGTCCCCACAACTGTTGTTATTGCGTCTATACGGTTGTCGAAGGCAAACAAGTACGCATCAACCCAGCAGATGAAGTAGTTGCTGAGATGCGCCAATTATACGATCGCGGCATTCGCAACTTTTGGTTTACCGATGCCCAATTTATCCCCGCACGAAAATTTATCGACGATGCCATAGAACTCTTGCAAAAAATCGTCGATTCTGGTATGACAGATATCCACTGGGCAGCATATATCAGAGCCGACAATTTGACACCAGAGTTGTGCGACTTGATGGCAAAAACCGGGATGAACTACTTTGAAATCGGGATTACCAGTGGTTCTCAAGAACTCGTGCGGAAAATGCGGATGGGGTACAACCTGCGAACCGTCTTGCAAAACTGCCGTGACTTAAAAGCAGCTGGTTTCAACGATTTAGTTTCCGTCAACTACTCCTTTAACGTCATTGACGAACGTCCCGAAACCATCCGCCAAACCATCGCCTACCACCGCGAACTAGAAAGGATTTTCGGTGCTGATAAAGTCGAACCTGCTATCTTTTTTATTGGACTACAACCCCATACCCATTTAGAAGAATACGCTTTCAAAGAAGGCATCCTCAAACCAGGATACGATCCAATGAGTTTGATGCCGTGGACAGCCAAAAAACTCCTTTGGAATCCCGAACCCCTTGGTTCATTCTTCGGCGAAGTCTGCTTACAAGCTTGGCAACAAAACCCCAACGATTTCGGGCGTGAAGTCATGAAAATCTTAGAAGAAAAACTGGGTTGTGCCGACTTAGAAGCAGCACTTTCCGCACCAATAGAAACGAAAGAAAAACAGTTAGCGGGTATATCCTAGAAAACACGAATTCTGATTTTCTCCCCCTCTCTTCCTCTGTGTCCTCTGCGCCTCTGCGGTTATTTTTACCAAATCCCATGTTAGAAGGTTCAATACTACAAAAGCTAGAAACAGCCCATCGCCATACCACCAGGCCAATTCGATTCGGTGTTTACTACAAAAATACCCTAGTTGCTCTGTGCCACGCTCTAGAAGACCATATCTTAGCCGATGACGGTACACCCCTAGTCATCACAGCCTTCCAACAGGGGAAATGGTATCTACAAGAAGCTGAACGATATGCAGACATCGCCCAGCACAGCCGCCATATTGCGATCATGGCTGCCTCTGAATCTGGCTTTGCTGAACATCCCACCAGCCAGCTACCCAATGTAGACTTAGTGGGATTAGATGCAGGCGATCCAGTCGCACAGGAGTGGCACTTAATTATTTTATCGCCGAAATACACAGCAATGGTAATTTGTCAAGAATTATCGGAGGCTGATTATGGCAGCGCTGGAGTACCGACATCAGACTTAGAGCGGAAATTCTATGGTTTGTGGACATTTGAGCCGGAGTTAGTCCAAGACACAGCAGAAATAGCGATCGCTCACATCAAAAAATACAACCCAGAACTGGCAGAAAAACTCACAGCCGACAAACAACAAATTGTCCCGTCAATGGCCAGATCGGAAAATTTAGGTGCAGTTGTCTCCCGTGTAGTAGATTACCTCCAGACTGGGCAAGATAATTTATCCATCCCCACAGCGTCTCACCAACAAACCCTAGATCGCAACTTGGTTTCTAACGAAATCCAAGCCTTTTTGCGAATGGCGCAACTGATGGATATGGCAGATGTCAACAATCCAATGGCAGCTGCGGAAGTGGTAGTTCTTGCTGAAGCGATCGCCCAGCTTTTGGATCTTCCCGCCTGGCAGATTAAAAGATTGCGCTTGGCGGCTCTGTTGCATCGCATAGATCCACTACAAAAAGCAGAAAGCGTTCTGACTGGCGGTATATCCACACGCTACCAAGAAGATGCTCCCAGTTGTCCTTTAACTTGTCCCTTAGTACCAGGGGCACAAGTATTGCGAACTATGCCAAGATTACGAGCCGTTGCCCAAATTATTACTCACCAAAGCGAGTGGTGGAATGGCACAGGGGAACCAGCAGGTTTGGCTGGGGATGAAATTCCTCTAGAGTCGAGGATTTTGGCATTACTGGCAGATTTTCAGTGGCGAGTTAATGAGCTAAAATCGTCAAATCAAAGCCGGGAACAGATATTTACTCAAGCATTAGATGAGTGCAAACAGCAACAATCTAACCGCTTTGACCCTAAACTTGTAGATACCCTAACTTTATTAGTTATGGGTTTACAACAGGGACTCGACTTACCCATCATGACACCCAAATTTAGCGCCGGTATCTGGATACTTGATTCCCAATGGGATAGCCACAGCAAGATTAGTGAAGAGATTGGTAGTTACTTTACATGAATATTGAAGCCATTAGATTAGGAAAACTCAAACAACTTCCAGGGGCAAATTTAGAAGACGAGGAACTCTCCCGACTGGATTTAAGCCGGATTAATCTTGCTGGCGCTACCCTTGTCGGCACTAATTTCGCTGCTTCCAAACTCGAAGGTGGGCATTTGGAGGGAGCGAATTTGATGGGGGCGAACCTTCAAGAAACTGACTTGCGGGCGAACTTGATGGGAGCAAACCTGATGCAAGCAGATTTAACGGGTGCTGACTTGCGGGGTAGTAATTTGCGTGGTGCTAACTTGATGGGAGCAAGACTCAGTGATGTGTCATTAGTGGGTGCTTTCTTGAGTGGTGCCAATTTGATGAACGTCAACTTACAAGGCGTTGATTTACGCGGTGCTGACTTGCGTGGTACAAACCTGACAGGAGCAAATCTCAAAGGTGCAGATTTGAGTCGCGCCGATTTGCAAGGGGCTTTGTTGAGTGAAGCAAACTTGGAAGAAGCTGACTTGCGGGGGGCGAATTTGGCAGGGGCGAATTTGACGGGAGCTAATTTACTCTGTGCAGAGTTAGAAGGTGCAAATTTGAGCGGCGTTAATTTGAATAAAGCGTGTGTAGTGGGGACAGTTGTGGAGGCTGCGTTTTGAATAAGGGTTAATTTATACAAACTGCAATGAATAATATACTAGAATACCCAAATGTATGCTCTCAAAGTAGCCAATTTTCTACACTTAAACCAGGTACGCGCTCAAATTCGCGGACATTCGCTGTAACAAGCGTCAGGTTAAGAGCTAGCGCATGAGCAGCAATTAGTAAGTCATTAGGGCCAATAGGTCTTCCTGTTTGCTCTAGGTGTGTACGAATTATCGCATAGTGCCGATCCACCGGAGGCGACAGCGACAAAATAGGTAACACTTCAAGGATGCTCTCTAGTTGCTGAAGAAGACGGAGAGAGCCACTTTTAGCTGCACCAAATCGCAGTTCACACACCACAATAATGCTGGTACAAATGCAGTTTTCTTCTAAGGCTGTAAGCCTCTGAAACACTAAACCTTGAGGATGTCTTACCAAATCTGAAATGATATTGGTGTCTAGCAGGTATTGATAGGTCATTGGGCAGGATTAAAGCACAATATCATCGAGTGGCAGTAACCCTTCATCTATGTTAGGAAAGTTTTCTGTAATGTCTTCCAAAGTGGCAAGCAGTGAAAGTAGAGAACCGGAAGAAATGGGTTCGATGATTAATCGATTACCTTCTTTGCGTAACAAAACTTCTGTACTGGATAGAGCAAATTCATCAGGAATAGTTAGGACTTGATGTTGCCCATCTCGTAAGAGGTAAACGTGGTATGAGTTTGGCATCAAGCAATCTCCTTAAAATTATAATTATTTCGCCGCAGTGTATTACTTTACAATATCAGACCTTCCACAACTCTCTAGAACAACTTGACCATTTTCAGGATCTATTTTGATGATCTTTACCTTTAAATGGTCATTAATTTTGAAGAATTGGTTTGGATTGTCAACAGATGGATGAAATATTTTTGAGGTCGGTAACAAGGCATATAAATCTCCAATATCAACGAACACACCATAGTCTTTAATACGCCGTATAGTGCCGCTAACAATCTGACCAACCTGCAATTGCCTGAGTCTAATTGAAACAGAGCTATGTAGCAGTACTACATGATTACAGTCCTCTCTCAGTTTTATAATATTGAGTGGAAATTCCTCCCCTACTATCAATTCTTCCCTATGCTTATCAACATAAGTAAGAACTGTCCCACGCAAACCCTCAATTTTCACTAATGCACCCCTCAAAGTTTTTTTAAGGATTTTCCTGTATACTGTTACGTCCTCAGTATATAATTGCCATATCCGTTCCCATGCTGTTCGCATCTCTAGTTTGCGAATTGAAAAAGAAACTGTTGGTGGATGCTCTTGAGAATGCAAGAACCACTGAATAGTTGCTGATACTCCGCCTCCATGAACAGCACGAATTTTAGTGTGTACGATTAGGTCTTCTCTACTTATAGGATGACCACATTTTTCAGAAGCCAGCTCTAATGCAACCTCGTACAAGCGATCGCTATCTTTCAGTGTCTCAGGTGAACAATGCGAGAAGAAAATATCGTGTTCGCCATCGTAATTTCCCACAACCAGAAATTCTCGGATTTCATTCAGTTGCAGGGCTTCTTCTGGACACTGAATCTCATTGAGTGATAGCTCTAGTAGTGGAACATAAGCTACTTGATCGGTATAAAAATCAACAAAAATACCTGTAGGCTCCAGCTTAATGATTTTTCCAGTGATAATATTGCCGAGTTGAAAGCTCTCTAAACTAAAGCTCATAGCATAGTGGGCTTAACATAACCCATTATAGAAACAATTTAGTAAGCGCGTAATCACTACAATAACAGCTAAGCTTTAGCTATTGTTCGTGTTGTTGCATACTCAGGAAACAGTCGGCATAACAATAGTTTTAGTATTCATCAAAACGCTACGTAGGCTTTTCCATTTTTAATTTTTCACTGTTCGCCCTCGTATCCCCAAAGCTAGTACACTCATTAACAACACCCCCATCACTCCTTGCAGGGGATTATTATTCACACCAGTTACCCAATCAGGAACTTGACCAGAATATTTCACTAATTTACCTACATTAATAATGTAGTAACCCCAAACTAAACCACCATGCAAACCAATTGGAAAACCCAAGCGTCCTCTCCGCCAGCGCTTTCCCCATACTTGCGTTAACCCCAGTAGTACTAAAGCTGGAAATTGTGGCAGTGTATGAATAATTGCTTCCAAGGGTTTAATAAAGTGTAATGCAGCAAAGGCAATTGCATCTGTCCACATTGCCACACGCGGATTGTAATCTCGTTGTAACTCATCTAGCAACCAGCCTCGGAATAACAATTCTTCAGCAAATCCAATACCTAAGCCAACAAGTAAACCCTCTAAAATTACTTTTAGCAAAAAAACTTTCGGTTGTTGCCACACTAACCAACCCAAAATACCTTGTAACCCAAAAAGTATCAGAGTATTAATTATTCCCAGAGCCAAACCACGCAATAAATCCACACCGTTTTGCTGCGTGAATTCTAAGCCATAATACCGCAGAATTTGGGGCTGCTGGTAGACATATTTACCCCATAGTCTCAGGAGAAAAATGAATATTCCATATAACAATACCAATGTCAATATACTTTCTAAATTTGAATCATCCACTAGCAAGTATATTGGTGTAGCCAATGGCAACCATAGCAACAATAAAGTCAAAATAAAAGCACCCAGCCTAATAGGGGCAGGGCGTTCAGCTAGACGGACAAAGTTTTCTTTCATACCAAGTAAGTCACCAATCACTAGTCAACACTTTAAATTTCGACAAATGACCAATGACAAATGACCAATAACTATTCGTCAGGTTCAATTGTGCTACTTAAACCGTGACTTATCAAGGTTTCGCAATAGAACTCAGCGTGTTCTAAAGCGCAAGTAATGACTAAAGCTAGCCCGTTAGTATGGGCTTCCATCATGATGCTAACAGCCTGGGGTTGGGTAAGGCTTGGTACAGTAGCGATTAGTGACTGTACAACATGCTCCATAGAGTTGTAGTCGTCGTTATGGAGCAAAACGCGATACCGAGGCGCTAGCTTACGGGTTGTGGAAGGCTTTTGAATAGTTTCAACTGACACGGCTCTTTGCTCTTTTCTTGTTGATTCACTACTACAAAATGTCTGTGTAGCGATCGCTTAACAGTTATTTACCTATTCTATAGTATTTCTGTTGAGATACTATGCTAGAAAAACTGCTCTACTTATGGCATAGCCACTTGTGAGGCCAATGGTTTTAGACATCATTGCCATGAGAGTGCTACCCTAATCTTACAGAAGCTTCTTTAAACTTAGCGCATTTTCATTTTTAAGATTAAGGAAGTTGCAAAATAATCCTTGCCCCTGCCCAAACTCCATAATCATGGACATTAGCCTAGATTTTCTTCAACCAGGACAAATTGTGTCTTTAGAGCATGGCGACAGAAATCTGTATGCAGAAGTCATTCAATTTGTAGTTTCCCGCCAGTTGTGCTGGGTACGTCCTTTACTAATGGTTACTTTGATTCAAGAATCGCCGCTAATTACCGATTTGCGAGATGCGTCTGACTTGCTCTGGCCTGCTAATTTATTTCGGCCAGCATTAGACACAGAAGTAATCAGCTTGTTGAGTCAAGTTTTAGCAAAAGAACCAAAGACCGAACCTGATTTATCCGCCAAGCAACAACTCAATCAATTTATTCACCAACTATGGCAAGCATATCAATAGGCATAGGGCAAATAATGTAACTGGGACTAGTTTTATCTGGAGCGCCAACGGCTATATTGATCGTATCAACTCCTCTGGCAACGAGTTCATTATGCTTATGGAGAATTTCGGCAAACAAATAGGGAGAAAACTTTTATAGGCGTTTAGCAAACTACATCGTGATTTACTACGAATGCACAATGTAGAGGCTTATTAGCACTGTTTCTGCCATCTTAAGTTATTTAAATAATCAACCTCATAGAAGAAAAATACAAACAATAATATCGTCCTTCTTACCCTCCCTACTTTTACTAAAACTTGTTCTACTAACTCGGCTTTTTGATTGCTTTAGTATTAATCAAATTCACTTGATCTACCTCTATGCATAAGCATTTAGGAATATCCGAAGCTAGGAACCAACTTAATTCTACCAGCATCCATCTCCGACATTAATAATTCCAGAGCTTCATAGTCAACGTCAGAAATGTAACCTAATTCCGTCAGTTCTGAGTTGATTTCATTTTCTATCTCAGGAGTTAGCTTTTTGATGTCAAGAGCTTTTTCTACCAATTTACGAATAGCGTACTTAGTTCTCATAAGTAATAATCCAACTGTAATATGATACTAATTATGCCAGATAATCCTCAGTACAAAAAGCGATGCAAATACTAAAGTTAATTGTGATATAGATCACAATTAATTAGTTCAATAGATAATCCGCTATGACTGTGCCGTATACCATCAGCAACGCTAAAGTAGGAAATTTAACTTACCGTTAAGACTTACTTAAATTAGCTTTAGTCATAGAATAAGCAAGTTTTATCAGCATAGTTACTGATGATTTGTTTCGCTCTATGGCTGTCTATGTTGATTGTTTTTGAACTCAGATAAAAAAAAAGTATATATAAACACATTTTAACCTGGAATTATAACAATCTTTAAACAGAGATACCAAAGAAATAAAGATTCCGCAAAGAGAGCTAAGACATAAGGTCGATGCAACAGAATAGAGTTTATGTTCAAATAATCCTTAGCTTGACGCTTCAACAATTCTCAATAGGATGTAACTATGCAAGCAGTGCTTAATTATCCCAAGATTGCAGTCATTCGCCCCCAAGGGTGTTTGAATGCTACAAACGCCTTGGAATTTGAACGAGATATGACCACAGCGTTAACACAAAATGATATTTCCATCTTGGTAGTAGACCTCGCAGCAGTAGAATCCTTTGATAGCGCGGGGTTAATGGCATTGTTATCTATACACAAGTTGGCTCTAAGTTTAGAACGGAGTCTGCGACTTTGTGCTGTAGCTCCGTCAATTAGAATTATTTTTGAACTAACGCAACTCGATAGCGTGTTTGAAATATTGGATGGTGAAATTGAGTTGGCTGCAACATAGCTGATAACTTATGTATGTAAAAGCACAAAGGTTCGGTTAAAAAGTGGACTTTATGTAAAGGAGTTATAAGTTACAACGAGAAACTATGTTAGAAGACCTAATTCAATGCTAAGGTTGGGTTTGGGTAGCTGTAATTAAGGTAGCTAGAAGATAGCACAGTGGCTGTTGCAGTTGAGAAATTAATAACATCGGATATTTTAAAACCAGGGCGTTACCTTGGTAATGAGCGTCTAGCAGTACATAAAGCTTGGGATAAGACAGCAATACGCTGGGTCTTAACCTACCCGGAAGTATATGAAGTCGGTGCATCTAATTTAGGGCACGTTATCCTATATAACATCTTGAATGCCCAACCTCGTCAATTGTGCGATCGCGCCTACCTCCCAGGAAAAGACCTGGCAGCCAAACTACGCGAAACTAATACGCCATTGTTTGCGGTAGAGTCAAAGCGATCGCTCACAGAGTTCGACATTTTAGGCTTTAGCCTCAGTTATGAACTGGGTGCAACTAATATCTTAGAAATGTTGGATCTGGCTGGAATTCCATTGACGTGGAGAGAAAGGCAAAAAGCGGTGGAAGCAGGGGGAGAATTTACTAACCTCCAATCTCAGTTTCCGTTAATTTTTGCTGGTGGGCAAACAGCAACATCGAATCCTGAGCCTTACGCTGACTTCTTCGACTTTATCGCCCTTGGAGATGGAGAGGAGCTGCTACCAGAAATTGGTTTGGTATTGGAAGAAGGCAAACAAGCAGGATTAAATCAAGAAGATATATTACTGGATTTGGCACAGATACCAGGCGTATATGTTCCCCGGTTTTACGACATGGCAAAGGATGGCTCAGTTCATCCTTGTCGCCCTGACGTACCAAAACGAATTCTGCGACGGGTTGCAACTCCCATACCAGCATATTCCATTGGTTTAGTTCCCTACGTAGAGACGGTGCATGATCGCTTAACTATTGAGATTCGGCGTGGTTGCACTCGTGGCTGTCGCTTCTGTCAACCAGGAATGCTGACTCGGCCAGCACGGGATGTAGAACCCGATAAGGTTGTGGAAGCAATTGAACAGGGGATGCGGGCAACTGGTTACAATGAGTTTTCCCTCCTATCTCTAAGTTGTTCTGATTATTTATCCCTGCCAGCAGTGGGGATGGAAATCAAAAATCGCTTAAAAAATGAAAACATCTCTTTGACTCTACCAAGCCAACGGGTAGACAGATTTGATGAGAATATTGCCAACATCCTGGGAGGTACACGGCAAGGCGGACTAACTTTTGCTCCAGAAGCTGGAACTCAGCGAATGCGAGACATTGTAAATAAAGGTTTAACGAATGAAGAATTATTGCGGGGAGTGAAAACCGCTTGGGAGCAAGGCTGGGATAAAATCAAGTTGTATTTTATGATTGGCTTGCCGGGTGAGACGGATGTTGATGTTTTGGGTATTGCAGAAACAGTTAGCTGGCTACAGCGAGAATGTCGCGGCAAAGGCAGAAAACCTCTAAACTTTAACCTGACAATTTCTAACTTTACGCCCAAGCCCCATACACCATTCCAGTGGCACTCAGTTTCTACCACAGAATTTAAGCGCAAACAAAACCTGTTGCGGCAAGAATTCCGCCGGATAAAGGGAGTGAAGGTAAATTTTACCGATGTCCGCATTTCGGCAATGGAAGATTTTGTGGGACGAGGCGATCGCAATTTGAGCAAAGTAGTCCGCCGCGCTTGGGAATTGGGTGCAGGAATGGATTCCTGGTATGAAAATTTAGATCAGGCTTTTAGTGCTTGGGAAGACGCGATCGCCGGGGCCGATCTAGATTGGAAATACCGCCAAGTAGAAAATGGCGAATGGAATTTGTTTCATGCACAAGAGCAGAACAAATCGGAAGACGCGGAAAATGCCCAATTCCCCACTCCCCACTCCCTCGATACTCCCCTCCCTTGGGATCATATTGATACCGGAATTGACAAAAACTGGCTCAAAGAAGACTTGCAACGCGCCTTAGAAGCTGCAATTGTACCCGACTGCTCTTTTGAAGGTTGTTCGCACTGTGGCGTATGTGGAACCGACTTTGGCCATAATGTCGTGATTGAATCACCTGCTATCCCAGAATTTGCTGGCGAGTTTGTCCCCAACACAACTAAGTCCCAAAGACTGCGAGTTTGGTTTGGAAAACAGGGTGACATGGCTTTGGTAAGTCACCTAGATTTAATCCGTTTGTTTGACCGAGTTGTGCGGCGAGCAGGCTTGCCTATTGCTTTCACTGGTGGGTTTCATCCAATGCCACGAATTTCTGTAGCAACGGCATTGGCTCTAGGTGCTACTAGTAGCGGTGAAATTGCGGATTTTGAGTTAACTGTACCAGTGGACATCGATACTTTTCGAGAAGAATTGGTTCGGGAAATGCCCACAGACATACCTATATATAATGTGGAGCAGATAGATTTAAAAACTCCGGCAGCTACTCAACTGCTAGAAACCGCAGAATATTTAATTACCGTAACAGGACTTGAAGAAACAACACCTATAGAATGGCAAAACTGGATTGATACCATCAAAGCAAAAGATGAGCTTTGGTACGAGCATACAACAAAGTCAGGCAAGAGCCAGTTAATAAATCTGCGCGATCGCTTATTTGAACTGGAATTAGTAGAAACCCACAACGGCATTGCAGAATCTATGTCTGTTATCCGTTATGTAGGTAGCTATCGCCCAGATGGTTTTCTATTGCGTCCTGAACAAATTCTGTTTATGCTAGGGATAGTGGGTAGTAGAGAATTTCAACTCCTGCACATCCACCGCAATCGGCTAATTTTAGCGGTATAATCCCTGTAGGGCAGCTTGCTAGTAGTTGTCCTAACATGGCACATCGTCGGAATTGATTTTTAGCAAGGTTGCGTTAGAATGGGGTGAAGAGAATTTTTCTGGCGCTGCATTGAATTAGCTGGTTCACTACCCTGGTGTTCAGGGGGCGAAAGCAAAGATATTAGAGTGCAACTTCTAGGATTTTATCCCAGACAAACTGAGGCAGATTAAAGAACACACACTCTCTATAGCTACCTTGTGAATCAGTAACTAACAGCAGACTCGGTTAGCTTCTCTAAATCCATACTTTTTCAACAACTGCTGAATGTCTAATCCACAGTATTGCCCAAGAGCTAGCGCGTTACTCTTATAGAGTTGTTCGCCCTTGGTGTTACCGTCGGGTAAACAACTGCTGTAGGCTGAGCCGATTTGCAGACGTTCACTAGACGCGCAAAGTGCGGCTTAAAAGTAGGGTAGCAGCTGGCGTTGCTGAGTATAACCCTAAGAATAAATCCAGGAATGGAAAATAGAAATAGTTTCTTTTTCTTAGCGACTTCAGTAGGTTACTCTCAAAAAAAGCTTCCTGAGTTAAAAACTCACTCAGGATTCAGAATTTTCAACTCAAAACTCTCTTTATTGAGAGTATTGCATCATAAATCAACCACAGACGGTTGATTTAATAGCTTAAATATGCAGACGTTCTGGAATAATCCGCCGTGAAAACGCTCTTAAGAGCGCCAATAGCTATTTAACTTAGAACATCAGGTTTGCGATTTTTATCATCAGTAGCACCTTTTGAGGGTTGCAAGGGCAACAAAGGTATAACAACCTCCAGACCTATTGGTGCTGCCAATTTTTGAGGAAATTGAATGCCAAAACAAATTATTATCGCGGAGCAGCACCAAATTGCTGCTGTCTTTTCTGAAGATCAAATACAAGAACTCGTTGTTGCTACCGGTCATCATCAAATAGGTGATATCTATTTAGGAGTAGTAGAAAATGTATTGCCTGGGATAGATGCAGCTTTTGTGAACATTGGCGACCCAGAGCGGAACGGTTTTATTCACGTCACCGACTTGGGCCCATTAAAGCTAAAGCGTACCGCAGCAGCCATTACAGAACTATTAACACCACAGCAAAAAGTTTTGGTGCAAGTAATGAAGGAGCCAACGGGGACAAAAGGGCCCAGGCTCACGGGTAATATTACTTTACCCGGACGTTACGTAGTACTGATGCCTTATGGTAGGGGCGTAAATTTATCCCGACGAATTAAAAGTGAAAGTGAGCGCAACCGCTTGCGGGCACTAGCAATTTTGGTCAAACCGGCGGGAATGGGTTTGCTCGTGCGTACAGAAGCCGAAGGCAAACCGGAAGAAGCGATTATGGAAGATTTGGAGTTGCTGCAAAAGCAATGGGAGGCGATCCAGCAGGAAGCGCATTCTACCCGTGCCCCAGCACTGCTCAACCGAGACGATGACTTTATCCAGCGCGTATTGCGAGATATGTACGGCGCGGATGTCAATCGGATTGTCGTAGATTCTAGTACTGGCTTGAAGCGTGTGAAGCAGTACTTGCAGAATTGGAGTGGCGGTCAAACACCGCAAGGATTGTTGATCGATCATCACCGCGATCGCTCCCCAATTCTAGAGTATTTCCGCATCAGTGCTGCGATTCGAGAAGCTCTGAAACCAAGGGTAGACCTACCTTCGGGAGGTTATATCATTATCGAGCCAACGGAGGCATTAACCGTAATTGATGTTAACTCAGGTTCCTTCACGCGATCAGCAACAGCTAGAGAAACAGTTTTGTGGACAAACTGCGAAGCTGCAACAGAAATCGCTCGCCAGTTGCGTCTGCGAAATATCGCCGGGGTGATCGTCGTTGATTTTATTGATATGGAATCACGGCGCGATCAACTGCAAGTTCTCGAACACTTTAATAAAGGACTTAAAGCAGACAAAGCTCGTCCCCAAATTGCCCAACTCACTGAACTGGGTTTAGTAGAACTGACCCGCAAACGTCAAGGCCAAAACATTTACGAACTGTTTGGTGAAACTTGTCCCACCTGCGGCGGTTTAGGACATATTGTGCGTCTGCCTGGAGAACTCGAAAACCGATTACCAATACCAGCAGAAACACCAGAGCGCGAGCGTTTTGTATCCTTACCTCACCGAGAACCACGTCAGCCAGCTGCCCGCGTCCCGGAACCACGAGAAACTTATGATGGGTTCGGGGAGACATTTGACGGCGACTCGGAATCGAGTAATCTAAATCTGATCAATCATCCTAGTTATCAAGAACTTAATGATAATAAGCGTCGTACCCGCACTCGCCGCAGTAAAATCGGCATCAATGGGTTAAACGGGAAAGATGAATCTCGCGTTATTGCCAATCCCCTGGCTTTTGCCAACGAGCCAGATTTAGACCTTGACGCAGAACCAGAATTAGGAATTGTACCAGAGATTCCCTCACCTACCCTTGGTAAACCAGGATGGAGTGAAAGAGCAGAACGCACTGTAGAGCGCACTAGAGTTATCAAGGCAGAGCCAGTTAAACCAGTGGTAGAACCACCGGAAATTAGAACTGTAGAAATGAGCCTCCAGGAACAGGATATGTTTGCCTTGATGGGAATATCTCCCTTGGTGAAGTTAGATCAAGAGATTAAAAATACCAAGTCTGTGATCATTAATGTGATTCAGCCCGGTCAAACGCGAACGACTCCAACTGAATCAACCTTAGAATCACCTATTGCCCAAAGAGCAACACCTGAAGTAGTTGCAACCAAGTTACCAATACCAAAAGTTATTGAACCAGAACAAAAATCTTTGATAGAAGAGACAATTGAACCATCTGAGGTGACTGCCAATCCTTTGGAAAGCTTGTCTGCAAACAGCACTGCCAATGCGATCACAGATGAAGGTGATGCCAACAGCGCTGCCAATGCGATCGCAGATGAAAATGATGCTAACAGCGCCGCTACTGCTAGCCGTCGCCGCCGCCGTCGTTCCTCAGCGATCGAGGATAATTAATTTGATTTATGGTAGAAATATTACCAACGCTCTTGGAACAATCCAATTGGCTGGAGTTTTCTACCTTGTCAGGGATTCCAGGATTGGTTGCAGGTGTGGATGAAGTAGGGCGAGGCGCTCTATTTGGCCCGGTGGTGGCGGCAGCAGTGATCCTACCAGATCATGCTTTGCCAATACTGATGGCAGCTAAAATTAAAGACAGTAAAAAGTTGTCTAGTTCTCGGAGAAATCAGCTAGCACAGCAAATTTGTGGGCTGGCTATGGACTGGAAAATTGGGTTTGCTTCTACTGCCGAAATTGACAAAATAAATATTTTGCAAGCGACACTATTAGCAATGAAGCGGGCTGTACTGAAGTTGAAAGTACAGCCTGCAATCTGCTTGGTTGATGGCAATCAGTTAATCAAAGACTTGCCATTGCCACAACAAACAATAGTAAAAGGAGATGAGCGATCGCTTGCTATTGCTTCTGCTAGTATTGTTGCCAAGGTTTGGCGTGACGAACTGGTAGTACGTCTAGCATTAAAATACCCGATGTACAACCTAGAACGTAACAAGGGTTATGGTAGCCAGCTGCATTTGCTGGCTCTGCAACAATACGGCCCCTCGCCCCTACATCGTCAGTCTTTTCGTCCTTGCCAAATCAAATTACCGAACGCTGAGTGATATAAATGATTACTCAGCATTCAGGATTGGCAATTCAGTAGTGTTAGTGTTAAGTCCTTTATCTTTAGTTTGTGATATTACCCAGTAGCGATAATCCGCCAAAAGTTGATTTAATAACCTTTGCTTAACCGATAACAGCACGCTTTTGAGCAAACCATTACCAGTAGCTTCTAAAATTGGTTTCGGAGTAAAGGAAAATGGCGGTGGCAAATCCACCAGCACTTCTAAATCAGCCCTTCCTTCCAGGCGAGTGCCAGTGCTAAACTCTTTGGGAGACAAATGCCCTTTTAAATTAAGGGTAAAGCGCTGGTTAATATACTCGAAACCCAGAATTTCACAGCCTAGCGATCGCAAATTAATTATTCCATTTGCTTCTGCCCAAACTCTCATGTCTACAGTGGGTTGAATACTCAACGACATAAAAGTAAGCGGACGCATTTTCAAACGAAATACTTCCTCAGAAAGCTGCTGAATTCGGGCGTTGTCAGCCAAAGCCTTAACCAGACGTTGAGGCTGGCGTAAGTAGTGCTGAATGGGAATAGGCTGCTCTGGAACAGCGATTTCAACCGATTGGAAGGCAGTAAACCGGGTGGCCATGAGCGAATAAAAATATCTGTCTCTTAATTTTAATATTTTTTAATAAATTAAATCTAATTATTAGAAAAGTACAAAATTGATTGACGATAAAACTATCGCCGCTTATCACCTATACAGCATTGGAATCAGTGTAAAAACTCTCAATCCCAACATCTAAGCCAATTTCATTACCTGTTAATGGTTGAATGTCTGAAGCTTCAACATCAATACAAAACTGGCAGTAATAGCCATCGGTACGGCGCACTAATCTAATACGCTTAATCAATTTAACAGGGTATGTTTGAATATCCCATTTACCCAACAATTTCAACTCACCAATACCTTTTTTATCAGTAATGGTAACACGGCGTTTGGTAGTCTTTATTAAGAGTAGATATCCGAATATATTTTATATTTGCTAAACCTAAAATATCATAATCTCTATTTTACGCATTAAACTCGCAACTCAAGGCTAAAAGCATGATATTGATTGCACATTTAGGGCCTCCCGGCACTTACGCAGAGCAAGCAGCTGTTTTTTATGTCAACTGGTTGACTAAGAATAGCGGAGTTGAAGCTACGTTATGTCCCTATCCAACTATCTCACAGTCACTGCACGCCGTTGCTGATGGTCAAGCTCACTTAGCTGTTGTGCCAGTGGAAAATTCTATTGAAGGGAGTGTTACTACAACACTGGATACACTATGGCAATTAGACAGTTTGCAAATTCGGTTGGCTTTGATATTACCCATCGTACATACGTTAATCTCCTGCGCGTCTGGCTTGGATAAGATTAAAACTGTTTATTCTCACCCGCAAGCTTTGGCACAATGTCAGGGATGGTTAGAGCAGTTTCTGCCGACTGTACAGATTATTCCCAGCAATTCTACAACCGAAGCACTACAGCGATTAGAGCAAGAGACAACAACAGCAGCGATCGCTTCTAGTAGAGCCGCTCAACTCTACAAACTCCCCATACTTGCCACTGGTATTAACGACTATCCAGAAAACTGTACTCGTTTTTGGGTAGTAAGTCAGGGTGACGCGGACGCTGGATATCAGGCATCAACAACACTTGCTAGTCACACATCGCTAGCTTTTAGTATGCCTACCAACACACCCGGAGCATTACTCAAACCTTTGCAAATCTTTGCTCAACGAGGGATTAACCTCAGCCGGATTGAATCTCGTCCGACGAAGCGATCGCTAGGCGAATATTTGTTTTTCATGGATTTAGAAGCAGATGTCAAGGAAACACAAATGCAATCTGCTTTAGGCGAATTAACTATCCACACAGAGATTTTAAAAATTCTTGGCACTTACAATGTTTTGCCAATTAGCGCCTTTACTTAAAAAGTTAGGAGTTAGGAGTTAATAATTAGTTATCAGTTAGAAAATATAAATTATTGTTATTTTTTCTTTCTCACTCCTTACTCCTCGCTCCTCACTCATCGCTTTTCATTAAACGTGTCTTTAAGAACAGCACGAGCTGCCAAGTGGTTACGAGTAGAAGTTAAAATTTCTGCTTCCCGCTCTAAACGAGTTGCAGTATCTTGCATTTCTAATAATAACTGCTGCTCTGCGGCGACACCGTAAAGATTACTGGCTACCCAATAAGATAGTTCTGTTGGTAGATCGGGCAAATCTTCTGGCAGTTCAATATTTTGTTCGGTTAATTTACCTGAAAGACGCACAACATCCCGCAGTAGTTGTTCTACTTCAGAAGACAAAGGACGCAAATCTTTAGTTGGTGGTTGGTCTTCAATCCACTCAACTAAACCAACCCGGTATGGCTTTTCACGAACATATTCTAGTACACGAAATCTTTGCTGCCCTAAAGTCAACATCTTGATCCGATCATCTGGCAGCCTTTGGTGATGAACGATTTCCGCACAGCAGCCAGTGTTTGCAATTGTACCTTTGACTGGATCGAACATCAAAACACCGAACCTGCGATCGCTCTCCAAAATCGTGTTCATCATGATTCGGTAGCGAAATTCAAAGATATGCAGAGGCAATGGTCTAGTAGGAAATAGAACTACTTCGGGTAACGGGAACAGAGGTAGTTCACGAACTGCAATTTTAGAAGATGATGTCATTGTTACCTTGGTATAAACTTAATCTTTAAAATTTATTTTTCTCTGCTTTTCCCGTACTTTATCTACATTCTATCATTTGTTTCCTAGCTAAATAAAAGCCCTGAAGAAATATATCTCAGGGCTATATGATAATTTATACTAATGTCCTTCGTCTTTTGTCCTTCGTCCTTTGCTAATGACCAATGACTAATGACTAATGACTAAATTAAAGTTTGACTTCAATATCCACACCCGATGGTAGATCCAATTTCATCAGGGCATCGATAGTCTTAGAAGAGGGCTGGTAAATGTCAATAATCCGGCGATGGGTACGGGTTTCAAAGTGTTCCCGTGAATCTTTATCTACGTGAGGCGATCGCAACACACAATAGATCCGGCGTTTTGTGGGTAAAGGAATTGGGCCTATGGCTGTAGCGTTGGTGCGGTTAGCTGTGTCTACGATCTTCTCGCAAGATGTATCTAATAAGCGCCGATCAAAAGCCTGTAAGCGAATTCTAATTTTTTGCTGCTGTAGAGTTGCCATCTTTAATTTTCCAGGTTCTGCGTAATTAGAGGATTATTTACAGGTTAGAGGTTACAGGGTAAAGGTTACAGAAAACTATTACTTGTCCCCTGTAACCTATTACCTTATTTATAAAGGGAAGAGAAAGGAGCAGAGAGAAATTATATCATCTCTGCTCCTTTGTTATGAGCGAAAAGGTGCTATTTCAGGATTTTGGAGACGACACCAGCACCGATGGTGCGCCCACCTTCGCGGATAGCGAAGCGCATTCCTTGTTCAATAGCGATCGCGTTGATCAATTCTACTGTCATCTTGATGCGATCGCCTGGCATCACCATTTCTACTTCTTTGCCTTCATCGGAGGTGTAGGCTTTGATAGTACCAGTTACATCGGTTGTCCGTACATAGAACTGGGGACGGTAGCCAGCGAAGAATGGAGTCTTACGACCACCTTCTTTTTCAGTTAGGACGTACACTTCACCTTCAAATTCCAAGTGAGGTTTAATTGAACCTGGTTTGGCAATTACCATACCGCGTTCAATATCAGCCTTCTGAATACCCCGGAGTAGTACGCCAGCATTATCTCCAGCCATACCTTGTTCCAGACTCTTCTTGAACATTTCAATACCAGTTACGGTAGTGGCGCGAGTATCTCTGATACCCACTAGTTCAACGTTATCGCCAACTTTGACGATACCCCGTTCAATCCGACCGGTGGCAACAGTACCACGACCTGTGATTGAGAATACGTCTTCTACAGCCATCAGGAAGGGCTTATCAACATCCCGTTCAGGAGTGGGGATGAAAGAATCCACAGCATCCATCAATTCGTAGATTTTATCTACCCAAGGATTTTCGCCTTTTTTGGTCTTAGGATTCTTGGTCATTGCTTCGAGAGCTTGCAGACCAGAGCCTTTGATAATGGGGATATCATCGCCAGGGAAGTCATAGCTGCTTAACAGTTCTCTCAGTTCTAGTTCTACTAGTTCCAAGAGTTCTGGGTCATCCATCAAGTCTTCTTTGTTCAAGAATACAACCAGACTGGGAACGCCCACCTGTTTTGCCAACAGAATGTGTTCGCGGGTTTGGGGCATAGGGCCATCAGTAGCAGCTACTACGAGGATACCTCCATCCATCTGGGCAGCGCCGGTGATCATGTTCTTCACATAGTCAGCGTGTCCAGGACAGTCTACGTGAGCATAGTGCCGACTTTCGGTTTCATACTCAACGTGAGCTGTATTGATGGTAATACCCCGTGCCTTTTCTTCTGGCGCGTTATCGATTTGATCGTAGCCCTTGGCTGTAGCTTGACCAAGAGCTGCCAAGGTCAAGGTGATGGCTGCTGTTAACGTGGTTTTACCGTGGTCAACGTGGCCAATAGTACCGATATTGATGTGGGGTTTATTTCTTTCAAACTTTGCGCGTGCCATGAATGCTCATTTCCTTATTTTAACTAAGCGTTCCCTTTGCTTTTTGCAATGATAGTTTCAGCTACGCTGCGAGGCACCTCTTCGTAGTGGCTGAACTCCATCGTGAAGATACCCCGACCTTGCGTTTTTGATCGGATATCAGTGGCGTAGCCAAACATGGTCGCTAGTGGAACTTTGGATGCGACCTTAGCAAGTCCCTGTTCGGTGCTTTGGCTTTCAATCTGCCCTCGGCGGGCGATGAGGTCGCCAATGACGTTCCCGATATAGTCTTCAGGAACTTCAACCTCAACTTTCATCATAGGTTCTAAGATGACTGGTGAAGCTTTCAGTACAGCTTCTTTCATCGCCATTGAGCCAGCGATTTTGAAAGCCATTTCCGAAGAGTCTACATCGTGATATGACCCATCAATTAGCGTGGCTTTAACGTCAATCAACGGATATCCAGCTAGAACACCGGATTCGCAGCTTTCTTTCATTCCTTGTTCTGCGGGGCCAACGTACTCTTTAGGTACTGAACCACCGGCAATTTTGGAAACGAATTCAAAGCCAGTACCGGGATCTCCAGGCTCCAAATTGATCACAACGTGACCGTATTGACCTTTACCACCACTTTGGCGGATGAATTTGCCCTCAACTTTGTTCACGGCTTTCCGAATTGTTTCTCGGTAAGCTACTTGGGGCGCACCTACATTCGCTTCCACCTTGAATTCTCGTAACATCCGGTCTACTAGAATTTCTAGGTGTAACTCTCCCATCCCCGCGATCACGGTTTGGTTTGTTTCGGGATCGACGCGGACACGGAAGGTGGGGTCTTCTTCCGAGAGAGATTGCAGAGCCTTGGACAGCTTGTCCATGTCGTTCTTGGTTTTGGGTTCGACCGCCACCGAGATCACAGGCTCAGGAATGAATAGGGATTCCAGAATCACTGGCGATCCATCATCACAGAGCGTATCACCTGTCAAGGTGTCTTTTAATCCAAGAGCTGCTCCTAAATCACCCGCCCGCAGTTCGTCAACATCTTGCCGATCGTCTGCTTTCATTAGAACTAAGCGGGAAATCCGTTCTTTTTTATTCTTACTAGCGTTGAGAACGTAGCTGCCCTTTTTCAGGACACCAGAATAAACGCGAACAAATGTTAGGCGACCATAAGGGTCAGCCATAATCTTGAATGCCAGAGCTGCTAGGGGTTCGCTGTCATCAGCCCGCCGCTCAACAGTATCACCATTGGGCAGTAAGCCTTGAATTGGTGGGACTTCACTTGGCGCTGGCAAGTAATCTACAACGGCATCCAGCATCAACTGCACGCCTTTGTTTTTGAATGCTGAACCGCAAAGTACTGGTACGATTGTTCCCGCAATTGTGCCTTTACGCAGAGCAGTCCGAACTTCTTGTTCTGTAAGTTCTTCGCCCTCGAAGTACTTAGTCATCAGAGCATCATCGGTTTCTGCTGCGGCTTCTATGAGCTTGGTGCGGAATTCGTCTACCTGCGCTTGCAATTCTTCTGGAATATCGGTTTCCTGGATATCGGTTCCTTGGTCATTGGCGTAAATATACGCACGTTGCCGTACTAGGTCAACGATACCTTGGAAGTCGTTTTCACTACCAATTGGTAGTTGAATAGCGATCGCATTCGCCCGCAGGCGATCGCGTATTTGCTCGTGAACTTTATAAAAGTTCGCTCCGGTGCGATCCATCTTGTTGATAAAGGCTATCCGAGGAACTTTGTAGCGTTCTGCTTGCCGCCACACTGTCTCAGACTGCGGTTGCACGCCGCCCACAGAACAAAATACTGCGATTACACCATCCAACACGCGCATGGAGCGCTCAACTTCAATTGTGAAGTCTACGTGACCCGGAGTATCGATAATGTTAATTTGATGATCTTTCCAACTAGTACTGATCGCAGCAGCAGTAATGGTAATTCCCCGTTCTCGCTCCTGATCCATCCAGTCTGTGACGGCAGTTCCTTCATGAACTTCGCCAATTTTATGAATTATCCCAGAGTAAAATAATATTCTCTCTGTTGTTGTTGTTTTGCCCGCATCTATATGCGCCGCAATACCAATGTTGCGTACTTTCTCTAGCGGGATCGTGCGTGCCACAGCTACCTCCTATAGTTTTTGCCTCATGATATCTTGTATATTACTCTTTGTTAAGATTCTATACTTTTACGGAAAACCGTCTTCTTTTTGTAAATCCACGATATACCACTTCGGCAAGGCGATATATCGCTTTTTTACTTAATAACGATAGTGGGCAAATGCTTTGTTAGCTTCCGCCATCCGGTGCGTTTCTTCGCGTTTCCGAATCGCATTGCCAGTTTCGTTGGCAGCATCCATTAACTCATTTGCCAGTTTGCTTGCCATTGTCCGCCCTGGTCTAGACCGGGAATATTGCACTAACCAACGCAGTGCTAAGGTAGTGCCCCGTTCTGTACGCACTTCCATTGGTACTTGGTAGGTTGCTCCACCTACTCGCCGAGCTTTTACTTCTACTAGAGGCGTGGCATTTCGCACTGCTCTTTCAAAGGTTTCTAAAGCACCGTTACCAGTGCGTTCCTCAATAGTTTTCAATGCTTCATAAACAATTCTTGCGGCAAGAGATTTCTTGCCATGACGCATGATCCGTCTGATAATCATGCTCACAAGGCGACTGTTATATACGGAGTCAGACGGAACTGGGCGCCTTTGAATAACACCACGACGAGACATACTTCACCTTTAATTCGGAATTGGCAACGAAATTATATGCTATCAGACACCGGAAACTAAAAGCTGTGGAACCCAACCCTCAGACTTTTTCAATTTTGTTTTCGACTGTTGCAGCAAGGCTGACCTATTGACTGCCAATTTTGGATTAGAGTTTTTGGTAGATGTTCCGACCACAAGGATTGGAAAAACTCAAAAGTCTGTAAGCCTTATCCCCTTGTGGGTTCGACCAATCCAAAATTGCAAATCTAAAAATCTAAAATTTATTGACTTGCTACCTGCAACTAAATACTTAAGGTGACAAGATTCTAAACCTTAATGTCTAGATGAGAATTCTGCTGTGGGTTACAGCTTTCTCCTCAAAACTTCTACACTTGCTCGCTTAGTGTAGGTGTAGCTTGATTTTTTTAAACAGATTTGAGCAGCTTTCATGACTACTCTTAGAACACAAACCCTGATAGTTTTTTGCCCCTGAGCGTTTTTAAGGTAGACGATTAACCGTGTTGGGTGCGATTAATCGCCTAATCCTATTTTTTCGCTTCTTTAGGACGCTTGGTTCCATACTTGGAACGCCCTTGCTTGCGGTCTTTGACTCCGGCTGTATCTAGGGTGCCACGGATAATGTGGTATCTCACGCCTGGTAGATCCTTAACCCGACCGCCACGAATCATCACAACTGAGTGTTCTTGTAAGTTGTGACCAATGCCTGGAATGTAAGCTGTGACTTCAAATCCAGAGGTAAGTCTGACTCTTGCTACTTTCCGTAAAGCTGAGTTAGGCTTCTTTGGTGTGGTCGTGTAGACTCTGGTACAAACTCCCCGACGTTGAGGGCATTGTTTCAGAGCCGGGGACTTGGTTTTCTGACGCGCTTGTTCGCGCTCGGTACGTATTAGCTGCTGTATTGTTGGCATGAGTTACAGCGCGTAAAGCTGCTTATATGTCTAAGTTTTAACAAATCCTGATTATATCGTTTTTTAGTGTTTTATGTCAATTGTAATTTTTCCTTTATTAATTAGCGATCGTTTGCTAATTAAAAATTATTGGTCGGTTGTGGAAAAGGAATTACCACAGCCACAGGTTGCGATCGCCTGGGGATTGTGGAAACGAAAACCACCACCCATTAAGTCTTCTGAATAATCTACCCTCAAATCGTTGAGGTAATTTAAGCTTTTGGCATCTATAATTACTTGAATTTCATCCAAGTCAAAAACTTGGTCGCCAACTTTTACTTCTTCATCGAAGGACATATCATAAAATAATCCAGAACAACCGCCTGGTTTTACTGCCAATCGAAACAAAACATTTGGCTGCTGCCTGGACTTTATTCGCCCAATTTCACTTGCGGCTGCTTGACTCAGATGAATCATGAAACTCGTCTTTTACAATTGAATACCCTATCTTCATTTTACAGACAGATGGGATAACTCTCGCTGATCGAAAATTCCAAATTACCTAAACCATGAGCGCGATCGCTATTACTACATTTATAGCACAACAAGCAGAAGTCCTTACCTTAACTAGGTAGGGACTTCTGGGGTGCAGTGGTTCGTAAAGACGGGTTGCACAAGAATGTATTCAGTTTTTAGATTAAAGCTTTAATCCTTAGTACGGGCATAGTCATCTTGGTAGCGGATGATGTCATCTTCTCCTAAGTATTCGCCATTTTGCACTTCAATTAATATTAAGGGAATCACGCCAGGATTCTCTAAACGGTGAGATGTACATTGGGGTACATAAGTTGACTCATTATTACTCAGTAGTACTTCTTGCTCACCACAAGTCACCCTAGCTGTACCAGAGACGACAATCCAATGTTCGCTGCGGTGGTGGTGCATTTGTAAACTGAGGCGATGTCCGGGCTTAACTTCGATGCGCTTGATTTTGTATCCGCGCCCTTCTTCTAAGACTGTAAAAGCACCCCAAGGACGTAACTCAGTTGCAGCAACGCCTCTGGATGTGATAGTTGAAGGTAGGTGTAGAGTTTCAGTCTGTGTAGTTTCTTGATATCGAGCCATAGTTACCTCATTTGAAGACATAACAAACCGTTGATACTCTTACTATTGATAAAAAATCTGGCGCTATCTTGCAACGTTGAAAATTAGCAATTTTGTCGCACCTTGATAAACATAACAAAATCAAACGTAACGGTGTAAATCATCACCGCTAAAACTGTTGTATCTACATTAAGTCTTCATCAAGCAAAATGATGGCTTGTTCTAAACTTTAAAAAAAGATGGGAAATTGGGAATGGGGAATGAGGAATGGGTATGAGTTATTCTGCCTCTGCTTTCCCTGATTCCCATTCCTCATTATCGTGGTTTTAAGAAAATACCAATTCCATTATGAACGCGAGCAGCAGTACTAGGCGAGCGGTCGAGTAGCTGCCCTCCTAAGTAAAGGCTGGTAGAGCTACCGCCATCCAAATTTAGGGCATCTACACAGCCCATCTGTTGCATCAGTTGGGCATGTTCCGCTAATGTAGGCCCATAACCGCCAGCCCGATTATGCACGGCAGTAATCATGAGTGCGCCTGTTGCTGTTGTGCAAATACCGCTACGAATAGCCTTTTCTGCAATAAAGGCATTGCTGAATTTTTCGGCTTTGGCATCAAGAACAATTTGACGGTTTTGGATTAATAGAGGCCCGGCTCCGATAATGTGGGGATAACGACTAAAATCAGTGGGAGTAGTAGTGCTGGAAATACGTACTGCGCTTCCAAGAGGTAACTGTGAGGCAGCACTGACAGCATTAGCACGTAAAGTTAGTAGGTAGCCATCCTGGGGAATGGGAACGGCCGTCTCACCAACTTTGCCGCCTGGTAACTGTTGAGTAATTTGGTCTTTCTGTACTACTAAAATAATTTCATTATCCGTTAGGGGCGTATAAGTTGCTCCCCAAACTGGGGTGTAACGAGCAATCCCACTCTGCACATAACCGCTATTAAGAAACAGAATTGGTAAGCGCTGGTTATTTGCAGTAATTAAAGTTTCTTCTAAGGTGAGACGACCGAAGTAAAATTGACCTGAATCATTCCAAGCGATCGCACCCCGGTTAAGAATAGGGCCTGATAACCACTGATTATCCCGACGAATAGCACCCAATGGCAATCTGTTATTGCGATTAAAATAACCACCGTTAATTCCAGCTACTGCTAAGTAACGTTGGGCTGTTTGAATTAAGGGAGCAGTACCCGCAAGCCCATCAGGACTAGCCCACATAGGTTTCAAGGTTAGCCCAATTTTACGGGGATTAACTTCTAACCAGACTACCGGAAAGCGTTCTGTGCCTAAGTTTACGTAATTCTGTCGCCAGCGCAATCCTGGGGCCCAAGTAATATCTCGTTCTTCCAGAGGATCGGGTCGAATATTGATAATCAGGCGATTGGGGTTAGCTACAGTACTAACCTGAGGTGATAGACCAAAGGGAACGCTCAAACTAATAATCGTTTGGTTTTTCACCACCTCCACTTGTTGAATCAGTGGTTCAGGGGCTGGTGCTGGTGGTATTGGTTGTGTTGGTGTAACTGGTAATAATTGTTTGAGTAGGTTTGGCAGCAATGTCGGTGGTGCTGCTGGTGGCTGGGGGGTATAGCGTTCTATCAAAACAGGAGCGGCTATTCCATCTAGGGTAATTGTCCACTCTCTATTTGGCGGTACAGTGGATTTTGGAGTTGGCGTGTCTGGATCGGGGGATGGAGTTTCGATTTTTTTAATGATTGACCCTTGTGCAACTTGCCAGGGAGTTGGACGATCTAAATCGACAAAAATCCGAGTTTGTTGCAAAGGGGTACTTGCCTCTGGACGTTCTTGGCTTTGAACAATGTTTGTAATTTGTGCTTTTGGGGTAGCAATCACTAAAATATTGCCATTGGTTCGGATTTTCCATCCAGATGTTTGAGCAAAATTGCTAATATCCAGATAGCGATATGCTCCTAATAGCCTAGTGGATAAAACTAGTGGCTTTGTCACCGATGAAAACCACTGGATTGGCTGCTTCGCTGAATTACTAGTGTTTAAAAAATTTACTCCTATTAATTGCCTAAATGCCCCATCGCTGAGGTGAGTTGTCACCTGACCAGATTTTCCAGGTCGCTGTAACCAAGTTGCTGTTAAAGTACGACCGTTGAGAGAAATTTGATTACCAGAGGATGCCACACCTTTTAAAGGAGGTGCAGATGACTGAGAGATCAGTATTGGCTTGGTTTTTTTCGGCGGTTCCTGGGCATTAGTAGCACAAGTAGTTGTTAAGCACAATACTGTTAAGAGTATTGGCGAGACAGTAGCCCGGAAAAATCTGCACTTGTCCTTGGTGTTGGCGTTCGCGCAGCGTTTTGTAGAGAAGCCATCGCTAATCCCCGATTGGCAACAACTCGGCATTTTTACCATAATTTACTAAGTACTTTTGAAAAGTATTACCCAAGGTATAAACTAACTAATTATTTGGAAATATAAAGATAACATGACTTTATTCCTTAAAAAAGATGTTATTCTATATATTGGCTACTCATCTCTTTATAAAGAAAAATAAATTTAGACGCTGAAGCCACTGCAATCAAGTGTTTTAACTGGCACTAATTCTAACCACACTATACACGGTAGTCTTGGTTATCAAAACTAGATTAAGATATTCAATCCTGACTGAACATTGCTACTTCAGTGAGGTCTGGTTAATAGTAATATATAGCAACTGGTAAGCAGCAAAACTCCAGACAACAACAAAAATATTTGGGAATTGTCAAATGGGTATATATTGTAATACGCTGATTTTATTGCCAAATCAGGATGAGTTTGGCTTTAAAACATAGGATAGCGTTCAGTTTTAGTTTTGTTTCAGGTGAGCCGAAATAAGGCTCTGTGAGTAGCTAGCGTGCATCTGGAAAAAGGACATTGAGAAAATACTTAGCTTCACAATATAAAAAAGAAACTGTCACGGCAAAAGTCATGCCTTGGCAGCAGTAAGTTGTCTAACACCGTATAAATACATAAGCAATACGCAACTATTTTAACACAGGTGAACTAAGAAAGTAAAACCGAAGTTAAAATTTTTTTTCCCTAAATTTCGGTGCTTATATGTTATTTCTCAATCACAGAATTTAGAAATTTTTTCCCATAAGTAGTGGCAAAATTGGTAACTCAATACTTCAGGAACAGGGTATGAATAATCAACCGATGAATCAAGACCAGAAAATCACAGCAAATATAAACTCAAGAGATACCTATCAGGGGCAAAAGTGGTTAGTAGAAGAACGAGATGCCTGTGGTGTAGGTTTTATTGCTCATCGTGAGAATCATACCAGCCACGAAATTGTAGAAAAAGCCTTAGCTGCTTTAAGCTGTTTAGAACACCGGGGAGGTTGTAGCGCCGATCAAGACTCTGGTGATGGTGCTGGAGTCTTGACAGCTATCCCTTGGGATTTGTTCGAACAAGACTTTGCTCAAAGGGGGAAGGAATTCCCATCCATCAATAATATAGCTGTGGGGATGATGTTTCTCCCACAAGACCAAGAAGCAGCACAAAAAGCTAGGACGGCAGTTGAGCAAGTAGCAACCGAAGAAAAATTGATTGTACTAGGTTGGCGAGAAGTGCCAGTGCAATCTGATTTACTGGGTGTACAAGCAAGAGAAAATCAACCCCAGATTGAACAAGTTTTGTTAGCTTCTGTTGATAAAAGTGGCGATGAATTAGAACGACAGTTGTATATTACCCGCCGCCGGATTAGTAAAGTTGCAACTAATATCTCAGAAGAATTTTATATCTGCTCGTTGTCAAGCCGCACAATTGTTTACAAAGGCATGGTGCGTTCTGCCGTATTGGGAGATTTTTATCAAGATTTAAAAAATCCGGTTTACAAAAGCGCCTTTGCTGTCTATCACCGCCGCTTTAGTACCAACACGATGCCCAAATGGCCTCTAGCTCAACCAATGCGGCTTTTGGGTCACAACGGCGAAATCAATACCTTGTTGGGTAACATCAACTGGATGATGGCACGAGAAGCTAGCCTGGATCATCCTGTATGGGGCGATCGCATTAAGGAACTCAAACCATTAGTTCATATTGATAACAGCGACTCAGCAACCCTAGACAACGTACTAGAATTGCTGGTGTGTTCTGGACGCAGCCCCTTGGAAGCTTTAATGATTATGGTTCCAGAGGCTTACCAAAATCAGCCTTCTTTGCATGACTCTCCAGAAATTGTTGATTTCTACGAATACTACAGTGGTCTGCAAGAAGCATGGGATGGGCCAGCGCTTTTAGTATTCAGCGATGGCAAAAAAGTTGGTGCAACACTAGATCGTAATGGTTTAAGACCAGCTCGCTACGTAATCACCAAAGATAACTACATTGTTGTAGCTTCCGAAGCTGGTGTAGTGGACTTTCCAGAAGCCGATATTGTCGAGAAAGGTAGACTCGGCCCAGGACAAATGATTGCCGTGGATTTAGTCAATCATGAAGTGCTGAAGAATTGGGAAATTAAACAGCGTATCGCCAAGCAGCACCCTTATGGAGAATGGCTGCAACAGTACCGTCAAGAACTAAAGTCAGGGGTCGGTCATGCGTCATTAGCAAATGGCAATGGCAAAGGACAAATGACAAATGACCAAGGACAAGTAACAATTGACAAACAAACCCTGCTTCAACTTCAAACTGCCTTTGGCTACACCACAGAAGATGTAGAAATGGTGATTCACCAAATGGCGATCGCAGGTTCAGAACCGACTTTCTGCATGGGGGATGATATTCCTTTAGCAGTGCTGTCAACAAAACCCCACCTGCTTTATGACTATTTCAAACAGCGCTTTGCTCAGGTGACGAACCCGGCAATTGATCCCCTGCGGGAAAAGCTAGTGATGTCTTTGAAAGTCGAATTAGGTGAACGGGGTAACTTATTAGAACCAAAGCCAGAATATGCTCGGAGATTGAAACTTGAATCGCCAGTATTAACAGATGGTGAGTTAGAGGCGATTAAGCTGTCAGGATTTGCCACGGCTGAGTTGTCAACCTTATTTGCGATCGCTACCGGCCCTGAAGGATTGAAAGCCGCAGTCCAATCTTTACAAGCACAAGCAGCTGAATCAGTCCGGGCAGGTGCAAAGATTTTAATCTTAAGCGATAAGGGAAATGACGGTATAAACCCAGAAGATACATACATTCCTCCCTTGTTAGCAGTGGGTGCTGTGCATCATCACCTGATTCGGGAAGGGCTGCGAATGAAAACATCCCTGATTGTCCATACTGCCCAATGCTGGAGTACTCATCACTTTGCTTGTCTGATTGGCTATGGTGCTGGTGCAGTTTGCCCATATATGGCTTTGGATACAGTGCGTGATTGGTGGTCTGATCCCAAAACTCAAAAGTTAATGGGTGTAGAAAAAATTCCCACCCTTACCCTAGAACAAGCTTTAGGAAACTATCGCAAAGCAGTAGAGTCAGGCTTGCTCAAAATTCTCTCTAAAATGGGAATTTCTCTGCTCTCCAGCTATCAAGCAGCCCAAATTTTTGAAGCTATTGGCCTCGGTGGAGATTTAATCGAACTAGGATTTCGTGGTACGACTTCTCGCATCGGTGGTTTGAGTATTAGCGAACTCGCTGATGAAGTACTTTCTTTCCACGTCAAAGCTTTTCCAGAACTGACAACGAAGAAGTTAGAAAACCTGGGCTTTGTGCAGTACCGTCCTGGCGGCGAGTACCACATGAATAGCCCCGAAATGGTCAAGGCGCTGCATAAGGCTCTAGATGGCAAAAACTACGACCACTATGAAGTTTACAAAAAGCATCTCCAAGGCAGACCAGTAACAGCATTGCGAGACTTGCTAGATTTCCAAGGCGATCGCACCCCAATTTCTCTAGAAGAAGTAGAGTCAGTAGCTGATATTGTCAAACGCTTCTGCACCGGTGGTATGTCTTTAGGCGCTTTGTCAAGAGAAGCCCATGAAACTTTAGCGATCGCCATGAATCGCATTGGTGGTAAATCAAATTCTGGAGAAGGCGGCGAAGACCCAGTACGGTATACAGTTCTAAATGATGTAGACGAGTCTGGCCACTCGCCGACTCTACCTCATTTAAAAGGATTGCGGAATGGTGATAAAGCCTATAGTGCCATCAAGCAAGTTGCATCAGGACGCTTTGGTGTCACGCCAGCGTACCTAGTCAATGCCAAACAAATTGAAATCAAAATTGCCCAAGGTGCTAAACCTGGGGAAGGTGGACAGTTGCCAGGCCCTAAGGTAAGCCAATATATTGCGATGTTAAGGCGCTCAAAGCCGGGTGTGACACTGATTTCGCCGCCACCGCACCATGACATCTATTCTATTGAAGACCTAGCGCAACTGATTTTTGATCTGCACCAAATTAATCCCAAAGCCAAGGTGTCGGTAAAGCTAGTTTCAGAAGTTGGCATTGGCACGATCGCGGCTGGTGTGGCTAAGGCAAACGCCGATATTATCCAGGTTTCTGGACATGATGGTGGTACAGGTGCATCTCCCCTTAGTTCGATTAAACACGCTGGTTCACCGTGGGAGTTAGGTTTAAGTGAAGTGCATCGCGTCTTAATGGAAAATAGTTTGCGCGATCGCGTAATTTTACGTGTAGATGGCGGACTCAAGAGTGGCTGGGATGTGGTAATAGGTGCATTGATGGGTGCTGAAGAATTCGGTTTCGGTTCCATCGCCATGATTGCTGAAGGCTGTATCATGGCGCGAGTTTGCCATAAGAATACTTGCCCTGTGGGTGTGGCTACTCAACAAGAAGAACTCCGCAAGCGGTTTACGGGAATACCGGAACAGGTTGTCAACTTTTTCTACTTCATCGCTGAAGAAGTGCGTAGTTTGTTAGCACGACTTGGCTACCGTTCTTTGTCAGAAATCATTGGACGTGCAGATTTGTTGAAACTGCGCGAGGAGGCAAAACTTACCAAAACGCGATCGCTAAACCTGGATTGTTTACTTAAGCTGCCAGATACCAGAGACAATCGTAGTTGGTTACTGCATGAAGAAGTCCATAGCAACGGCGTAGTTTTGGATGACAAGATGCTTGCCGATGCCGACATCCAGGCTGCCATCAGGGATCAGTCTACCGTCACCAAAACTTATCCTATTGTTAATACTGACAGAACAGTAGGTACAAGATTAGCGGGAGCGATCGCTTCTCAATACGGTGACAGTGACTTTGAAGGGCAAATTAATCTCAACTTTACAGGTAGTGTTGGGCAAAGTTTTGGTGCTTTCAACCTCCCCGGCATAATTCTGACTCTGCAAGGAGAAGCAAACGACTACGTAGGTAAAGGGATGCATGGTGGCGAAATCATCATCAAACCTCCAACTGATGCTACCTATAACGCATCACAAAACGTCATAGTTGGCAATACCTGCCTCTATGGTGCTACTGGTGGCGTGTTATTTGCCAACGGTTTAGCCGGAGAGCGATTTGCTGTGAGAAACTCCAAAGGTATAGCAGTGATTGAAGGCGCTGGGGATCACTGCTGTGAATACATGACCGGTGGTGTAATTGTCGTCCTTGGCAAGGTAGGACGTAACGTAGCTGCTGGAATGACTGGTGGACTGGCATACTTCTTAGATGAAGATGACTCATTTAGAGAGTTAGTCAATCCGGAAATAGTCAAAATTCAGAGAGTGATTACAGAAGTAGGTGCAAGACAACTGCAAGAGTTAATCCAAACTCATGCGGAACGAACTGGTTCACCCAAGGCGAAGAAAATTCTGCAAAACTGGCAAGAATTTTTGCCGAAATTCTGGCAATTAGTTCCGCCTTCTGAAGCTGACAGTCCAGAAGCTGATCCGCAAAGACAAACAACTGAGTTTAGTTTAGTAACTAGTCATTAGTAGCTGTAACCATTCTCTTAATTGTCCGGTAAATTACTTGTGATATTTCATTGCAAGTGCAATAACAATCGTTTAACCGGACATGATATTACTCCTTAAAAAGCAATACGGTTCAGTAAGAAGAGTAGTAGGTTAGGTTAAGCGGCAGCGAAACCCAAAAAATCCTTGATAATGTTGGGTTTCGTTCCTCAAACCAACCTACGCCAGTTGTAGTTTTTAGCCTTAACTGAACCGTATTGACTTAAAAAGGGATCGAAAAAAAAGATTCGCCTTTAAAGACGAATCTTCACTAACTCAGAAATAACGTATTTTAACCAAAAAATATAATTTTAGTAATTAGTCAATTACTATTAGCTAATTACGCTTAATTAATAAAAATTACTTTTTGTGAGCGAGCAAATTTTGCTCTGCATCTTCTATTTCTAAAAGTTCTGGAATAGTTACAAAGCGATAGCCTTGCTTTCTAAAGTTGCTAATAATTTCTGGTAAAGCTTGTACAGTTCTAGAACGGTTCCCACCACCATCATGCATCAGTACAATACCACCAGGCTTTGAATCTTTAATTACGTTATTTATCAACTTTGGTACAGTTGGTAATTTGTAGTCTATGGAGTCAGCAGACCACATCACCACAGTATATTTCTTTCCTTTAGCATAAGCAGCTAATCCATTGTGCAAGTTGCCACCAGGTGGTCGGAAGAGATTTGTTTTAGCACCTGTAATTTGATAGATTAGGTCTGTTGTGCGGTCGATTTCATGAGCTGCTGCTTGTTGATTAAAAAAGTGATACCAATGATGCCAAGTATGGTTCGCAATGACGTGGCCTTGAGCAACAATTTGCTTTCCTAATTCTGGATAATTTTTTAGGTTCTGTCCAACGACAAAAAACGTTCCTTTGATATTATTTGATTTCAGAATATCTAATACTTGCTCTGTAGTCTGAGGCCAAGGGCCATCATCGAAGGTGAGAGCAATCACTTTCTCTGCTTTAGTGAGTTTTGCTTCCTTAATTATTACTCCTTGAAAACGTGATGGTATGGCATAAGATAGCCCTTTTGTTTGTGCTTCTTGCTGCCAACTCGTAAGCATCGCCGCTTTTAATTTCTCAATACGCTGCTGAGTTCCTACCTTTGCAGCTACATCCTTGACATCTATATTTTGTCTAATCTGAGCCTCCGAAGTATTTGGCCTTAAAAGCATCATGAAAGCAAGGCTAAAAACACCACATAAAGCAAGCAGTGCAATTAATATTCCTTCTGGCCACAGAAACGACTTATTGTTTTCCACCTCATAGCTCCTTCAAATATCGAACCATCAACAACAGTTATGACGGTACGTTATAGCACACTTATTTAGATATCTTAAATACCAGCTACTTCCTGATAATCCTGAAAATGGGAATTCGGCTAACGGAGATTCACCATTGAGAAGACAGACTATAGGGCTTTAACTGAACCTACATACTTTAGATTTGGATGAGCGCTTACAGAATATTTGCTACTGTTTAATATCAACCCATCCATCAAAGGCAAAGTTTGTACTTCCGCCTTTTTAACGCTAGCTCTAAGAAGGAGCAAAATTAGATAATTAGTCATACCCCAAGATCCTATTAAATAGGAGTACTGAATTAGTTTCTGTCTTTAACTTCACTGCTAAGGCAGCATTATCATTTCAAGCTTTATAGCTTTACCAATAAGATGAGCTATGCTGCGCTAAAAATTTGCAGCTTCCGCAGGCTGAAGTTTTTATCTTCAAGGTTTTTCACAGTAAAGTTGTAAGTTATACAACTTTGTGAATTACTTGATTAACAATACAAAACTACTTATAAGAAGAGGGGTATCTTTCCAAATATAGTCTAGGAAACTATTAGCTATATTCTTGATAAGATATATTCTAATGCCTACTGCCATTACTTCCTTTTTAAGAAAAAGTTAAGTTTTCAAGTGACAGAATATTAGCTTGCACTTTCTATGTAATAGACTAGACGAAAATTGATTAAATATAGTTTCTCATTGCCAAGGGGCACTTATTCGTTAATCTAGATACTTTTGGCTCATTTAGCAAAGATAATTTTATCAACAGTTTAGTTCTATTTTTAATGCTGATACTTTTAGCCTAAATTCTTAGTGACTTTTGTCTGTTAATGTTGTTTTCGATAGTCTAGAAGATTTATATCTTATTAATAGTACAATCTAATATGTAGTGTCACCGTGTAATTACGGAAAATATCAAATATATATAGGGAACTTGTGAAAATTGCAATATTCTAGTAATCCGCTTCGGTTTCTGTTCGCGCAGCGTGGCGTAGCCATACTTACTTGCATAGGTAAGGAACAGTCAACAAGAAAGAAGGCTTTGTTATTTGTACTAAGTTTTTTTAATCAATATTGAGTCCTATATAGCATTTATGCTATTGAACTATTGAATTATACGCTTAATGTAGATAAGGTAAAAATTTTGACTATTCTAACTTGAATAACCGAAAATTTTGTATTCAAAAATACACTTAAACAGAGTTAATTTTATGTAACATCACTTAATAATATATAAAAATATATTTTCTTTTCAATTCATATCAATCTGCTTAATAACCCATAATAAAACTACCCCACCCGCTCTATAGGGAACCCTAGTGATAACTTAGGCAAAGGTAAGGCATAGAAGTATGGGCAATTTACCGAACATCATATCAGCCTTTACCAAAGAAAGGCAGAGGTTAGGAGGAAGTAAAACTGAAAATTATCTAATAACTTGCCTTATAATTGCAGCAATTAGAATTAAGATTCTTAATTATCTAGAAATCTTAATGATTTGCTTGATATTGCCTAAGACAGGTCATTGTTTATTTACAGTACTTTTACTTGTGTTTAGTAGATGCAATAACTGTATTATTTAATATCTGTATGGGTTGATGCAGAACCTAAATTTTTTATTAATATACCTTTTGAGTCAAAATAATCAAGGTATTTGTCCCACTTCTGAAACTGGCTACAAATTGTTATGATTCCTCACGAAAGTGATGCAAAAGAAGAACGTGCGTCGTTAAAAGTATGGCGTAGTTGGCGAGAGAATCTGATTTTAATTGCGATCGCATTATTTTTAGCACTCTTGATCAGGACTTTTATCGCCGAACCCCGCTATATACCTTCTGACTCGATGCTGCCCACCTTACATACTGGCGATCGCTTGGTAGTCGAAAAAATATCCTACCATTTTCATCCTCCCATAACTGGGGATATTATTGTTTTTCAGCCATCCGCAGAACTACAACGTCGAGGATATCCCAAAGACCAAGCTTTTATCAAGCGGGTTATTGGCCAGCCTGGTGAGGTAATTAGTGTTGCTTCTGGCAAAGTCTATCTCAACGGTCAACCCTTGGCAGAAGATTACATCGCTGAACCACCAAATCAGCCATATCAACCAGTAAAAGTCCCAGAAGACGAATTGTTTGTCATGGGAGATAACCGTAACGATAGTAATGACTCTCGCTATTGGGGCTTTTTACCCAGAAAAAATGTCATCGGTCGGGCAACATTTCGTTTTTGGCCTCTTGATCGCATTGGGTTCATTTAGTCAATTTTGGATTTTAGATTTTTCTTTTAATCCAAATTGCCCTGTAAGCGCACCAAAAGTTCGACTCAAAATCTAAAATTGACAGAGTTAGGAGTTATTTTAAAACTTCTAACTTTTAACTTAAAACTTTAAATAATACATCAGTTGAGCGATCGCATCACCAGGTAACTCCAGCCGCCGTTGAAAATCAGCTAGGTTACGGTAAGGCCCGACTGATTGCCGATTTTGCACCACTGCTTGCGCTAAAGATAAATCTATAAATGGAATTTGTGCTAACTTTTCGACTGTTGCTGTATTCGGATTGACTAAATGGGTCGGACTTTCTAGAGATTCGTGGTCATAGTAAATAAAATTCAGCAGAGGCTTTAATGGTTCCAAGCGCGGTGCTGGTATAGCCAAAGCCGCAGCAATATCTTCAATACAGTAAAATTTAACACCAGAATGCGAAAGTTCTACAAGCGATCGCGCTTGGTGAATTGACAAACCTGGTAAGCGTAACCAATCATCTACAGTGGCTTGATTCGCATCAATGCGAATACCTAATTTGGCCGCTAGCTGAATCTCTTCCCCAGATTGGAGGCGATAGTAGGGATCGTTGAGGAGCTTGGCGCGGAGTTTTTGCAGCCTGGGGTTCAAAGGTAGCCAGTTATTCATGATTCATCGCTTACCTCAAGAAATCTGGTCTAGCAGCTGGCGGCGCTTTTGTTCAAACTCATACTCTGAAATCAGTCCATCCTGACGCAAAGCATCTAATTCTCGCATTGCTTCAGCCATTGCTCCTACCTGATTACTTACCTTTTGTGAGTTTCTTGTCGCTGACTTGCCGAGATTAAAATTCTGATCAAAAGCTTCTTCGTCTTGCGCTAAATACCAAACTCCCTCAATGGCACTAGCTACCTTGGGGATCGGTGTCCAGGAAAGCAGCACGTACAAAACACCCCACAACGGCTGTCCTAGATAGAATTTATGCAATCCTGAAATTGTCAGCGTTCCAGAAAAAGCTAAAACAGCAGCGACACTTCGACTTTTGCGCTTAGTCAACATATTTCTAATAAATCTATCAATACCATAGTTCCTACAATCAGACAGTCAACTACCCTGGCTTGCCCTTGAAACTTTTGAAAGTCCCACACAATTTTGAAGAAATTTGAGTAAGTTTCACATGACTGTGCATTGAGCTTTGATGCTAATTTTAAGTTTTTAACAGCTTTATTACTACTATGTCACAGACCTTACTACCACGGGGATGGGTTGAAAAGCTTTGCGATCCTTACGCAGTGTTAGGAATCTCTGTGATTGCTGACGATCGCCAGATTTTCAAACGCTATCACACTTTAGCGAAGCTGCTACATCCCGATCGCCATGCCAAAAACTGTAATTCAGACCAAAAATTAGCAACGGCAATATTTAGCCATTTGATCAATCCAGCTTATGAACAACTGAAAAATCGACAGAAGCGCTTGATTGCGATCGCTATGCTGCGATCCGATGCAAGGGTTTTGCAGCAGCAGCCTTTGTCTTCTCAAAGTGCCATAGCTCAGGAAATGATGAAAATGCCCACACCCGAAGCAGAATTGTTTTACGAAGAAGCGATCGCCTGTTATGGAGAAGCTCAATACAAATCACTAGATCAGTTTTATCAGGTGACGCAACAAATTACTATACTGAATTTAGTCTACTTACGTTTCCATAAACCAGACCTCTTCTTACCACAAAAAATTGTTCCCATCATCCCTGAAGTAGACTCAAATCCAGTTCAATTGCCGTTAACTGATGATGTCAAACCAGTTTTGACAAACTACGCTCAACGTCACTACCAGCGAGCTATTGAATACGTCAGGCTAGGAAAATGGCCTCTAGCCGTGCAAGAACTGCGCGATGCCATCAAGTTACAGCCGAATAACAGCGACTATTATGCCTTATTAGGTTTGGTACATCTCAAACAGAAGTTTATCGGGATGGCTAGGGTTTACATCTGTCAAGCATTAAAACTTAACCCACAAAATTCACTAGCCTTAAAATACGCTTCCGAACTGAAAATTAAACTGGGTGAAAATACTAACCCTAAATCAGTGGCTAAAGCTATGAGTATTGCGGCTCTATTGAGTCGGTTTAAACATCGAAAAGGTTCTCAAGTCAAGTGTTGAAATTTCGGCAGCAAACCGTACCAAAACCGAAGCTTCGTCATTAGATTACCCACCTAGACTAAAATAATAAATAGAAGTAAAACTATTAAGCTACTGAGTCTGGACACTCAGTTTAATATAAGCAATATGGGATTCTTCGATTCTGAGATAGTTCAGCAAGAAGCGAAACAGCTATTTGAGGATTATCAAGCGTTAATCAAGCTTGGTAACAACTACGGGAAATTTGACCGTGATGGCAAAAAGCTGTTTATTGAGCAAATGGAAGCCATGATGGATCGGTATCGCATCTTTATGAAGCGTTTCGAGCTGTCAGAAGATTTTATGGCACAAATGACGGTAGAACAACTGAAAACGCAATTAGGTCAATTCGGTGTTACCCCGCAACAAATGTTTGACCAAATGCACCTGACTTTAGAGCGGATGAAAACCGAGTTAGAAAAACAGGCTTAGTCAATTTTAGATTTTAGATTTTGGATTGACAATTAATCCAAAATCTAAATTGCGCTGGAAGCGCACCTTTGGTGCGGCTCAAAATCCCAAATTATTGTGACTTGGGACGAGAAAACTGAGAAGGTGGCTTGAAGTTTTCCACTGGTACATTTTTAAGTGCCTTCTCCATAAAATCTTTCCAGATGGGAGCAACCATACCGCCGCCTGTAGCACGGCTAGCTAATTGTTTGTTGTCGTCTCTTCCCACCCAGACAGCAGTTGTTAATTGTGGTACAGTGCCCACATACCAGATATCCTTTTCTGAAGAAGTTGTACCCGTTTTCCCAGCACTTGGACGAGCGATCGCAGCACCTTTACCAGTACCATTAGTAACTACTGTTCGCATCACATCGATAATGGCTGCCGATGCCCAAGGATCTAGAACTAGCTGGGGTTTCGGGGTATTATCCAATAACACATTACCACTACTATCGGTGACACGGGCAATTACAGTTGGTGGGGATTGCCAACCATAATTAGCAAAGGTAGCATAGGCACTAGCCATTTCTAGAGGAGTCATACCAATTGCACCCAGAGGTAGGGAGGTAACTGGTTCCATCGGACTCATGATGCCCAAGGTACGGCAAGTTTCGATCACTCTATTCATGCCAATAGCTTTACCAATTTTAATCACGGGAATGTTGCGTGATTGGGCCAAAGCTGTGCGGATTGGCATCGGGCCGCTAAAACCCCCATCATAATTTCTGGGAGAGTAGCGACCATTACCATCTTGATAGCTGACTGGAGAATCTACCACCGTTGAGTCTGGCCCATATTTCCCAGTGGCAAAAGCAGCATAGTAGACAAACGGTTTAAAGGAAGACCCTGGCTGCCGTTGAGATTGAGTTGCCCGATTGAATTCACTGGTCTTAGGATCTACGCCGCCCACCAGTGCTTTAATAAAATGTGTGCGCGGATCAATTGCTACCAAGGCGATTTGATTCTTAGATAATCCCTGCCCAAGCAGTGATTTATGCCACTTAACGACAGTTTCCTCTGCCATACTTTGGAAGTTGGCATCAACTGTAGTTTGTACGCGCATCCCGCCTTTGAGTAATGTCTCACGCCCAAACTTCTTAGCCAACTCCTGCGCTACTGTATTGGTTATATAAGGTAGGGCACTACCTTGAAAGGATTTGATTCTGCCAAGCTTGATTTCTTGCTTGAGGGCGCTGTCATATTCTGACTGGTTGATCCAGTTTAATTCCAGCATCCGCCCCAGTACTTCTTTTTGTTTCTGTTTTGCCAGCTTCATACTCGCAAACGGGCTGAATTCTTCTGGTGCTTGGATCAAACCCGCCATCATCGCTGACTCACCCAAGCTTAAATATTCTGCTGACTTATTAAAGTAACTGCGGGCTGCCGTTTGTACACCATAATTGTTATGACCCCAATAAACTTGATTGAGGTACATTTCTAAAATTTGGTCTTTAGTGAGAATTTGCTCTAACCGAATTGCCAGCACCCCCTCCGCTAACTTACGGGTAAAGGCACGCTTGCGAGACAAAAATAGGTTTTTTACCAACTGCATAGTAACAGTAGAGCCACCCTCTTTGACTCCACCTGCTACAGCGTTAACTACTACAGCCCGACCAACACCAGTGGGGTTAATACCGTGGTGATCGTAGAAGTGGCTATCTTCACTTGCTAATACCGCCCGTTTTAAATTCGGGGAAATTCTATCCAAGGGCACAACCTCCCGGTTGGCTTCCCCGTGGATACTCGTTAAAAGTTTACCCTTAACGTCATAAATGTAAGTTGTTTCTGAGGGAAAGAAGTTACGTAGCTGTCTTACATCTGGCAAATTACGGAAACTGATGGCTAAACCAACCAGTCCTCCGGCTACAATGGAACTTGCCAACATGGTAATTGAGAGCAGAGTGCCGCCAGTTACCTGACCAACTCCTTTTAAAAACTCAAAACCTGACGAAGCCCGACGTTGTGGCTGTTTATCTTCAAAAGTCCTAGAAGACGACACGGCGATTTCACTTCCTCACTTATAAATTTAACTGTAATTGATTGGACGAAGCAAGGCGGTTAATTTTTTGCAATTATAGTAGTTTGGCAGATGAGAAAGTGGATAAATTGCAAGTGTTTATAACCAACTTAACTTCTAGTGTAAAAAACATAGCTAACAATGGATTTTCTACTATGACGCAAGATTTTGCTTGGCTGCGTCGTGGTGTTATAGAAGTTTTTCCACAACCAGTAGATGTTAACAGTGAAAGTCTAGAAAAGCTTTTGGCAACTACAAACAAACCTTTGAGGATCAAGTTGGGGATTGACCCTACTGGTACTGATATTCATCTAGGTCATAGCATACCAGTACGAAAACTGCGAGCGTTTCAAGATGCAGGTCATATAGCAGTTCTAATTATTGGCGATTTTACAGCACGCATTGGCGATCCGACTGGGAAATCTGAGGTGCGTCGCCAGCTTACAGAAGCCGATGTTGCCCAAAATGCTCAGACTTATCTTGACCAAGTACGTCCTATCTTGGATTTTGACACACCAGGAAGATTAGAGGTGCGTTATAACTCCGAATGGCTCTCTAAGCTAAACTTAGAGAAAATTTTAGAGTTACTCTCCACGATGACGGTGGGGCAGATGTTGGCGAAAGAAGGATTTGCCGATCGCTATAGAAAAGAGAATCCGATTTTTATCCATGAGTTCCTATACCCGTTAATGCAAGGTTTTGATTCCGTTGCTGTTGAGGCAGATGTGGAATTAGGAGGGACTGATCAAAAATTTAACATTGCTGTAGGCAGAGATTTGCAACGCCATTTTGGTCAAAAACCGCAGTTTGGGATGCTGCTGCCAATTTTGATTGGCACAGATGGAGTGCAAAAAATGTCCAAGTCTTTAGGTAATTATATTGGGTTGTCAGAACATCCGGGGCAAAAATATCAGAAGTTGCAAGGGGTTCCAGATAATCTACTGTCACAGTATTTTGAACTGTTGACGGATTTACCTTTAGATAATCTGCCAGAAAATCCCCGCGATCGCCAGACACTTTTAGCATGGGAAATTGTCAAACAGTACCACGGCGAACAAGCAGCCCAAGAGGCGAAAGAAGCCGCTCAAAGTGGCGGAAAGGAGGGTGCAGTTCCAGAATTCTCTTTAGCTGAGGTATCGCAGTTTCCTACTAAGTTAGCGTATATTCTCAATGTCACAGGTTTGTGCAAAAGTACAGGAGAAGGTAAGCGGAAAATTCAAGAAGGTGGAGTGCGCTTAGATGGCGATCGCATTACCGATATTGATACTACTTTTGCTTCTGTTGCTGAATTACAAGGTAAGGTTTTACAAGTTGGGAAAAATAAGTTTGTGCGTTTAGTTCCTTAAATGGGGAATGGGGAGTGGGGAATGGGGAATGGTGAACAGGCAGAACAGCGAGTTATTGTGGCTTTGGATGTCCCAGATGAAGAAAGTGCGATCGCTCTTATAGATCAACTTCCTCAAGTTCATTTCTGGAAAGTCGGTCTAGAGCTGTTTACCAGCACTGGCCCGAAAATCTTAGAAGAACTCAGGTCCCGCCAAAAGCGCATTTTCTTGGATTTAAAGTTTGATGATATCCCCAATACTGTTGCTGGTGCTTGCCGGAGTGCAGCTAGATACGGGGTGGATTTACTAACAATTCATGCTACTGCTGGTAGAGATGCCCTGAAAGCCGCAACTGAGGCGGCACAGGAAGGGGCTGCAAAAGCAGGTGTACAACCACCAAAGCTAATTGCTATTACTTTGTTAACGAGCATTTCTGCTAGACAGTTGGCATTTGATTTAAAAATACCTCTGGAATTGCCAGAATATGCTCTAGAAATGGCCTTGCTGGCTCAAGAATCGGGTTTGAATGGGGTAGTTTGTTCACCTCTTGAGGCGGCACAGTTGCGACACACTTGTGGAAATGACTTTTTGCTAGTTTGTCCCGGCGTTAGACCAACTTGGGCTGATATTGGCGATCAAAAGCGATCGCTTACGCCAGCACAAGCCATTAAAGCTGGTGCAAATTATCTAGTAATTGGCCGTCCCATCACTACTGCTACTGAGCCAGAGTTAGCCTGGAAGAAGATTTCTGAGGAGTTAACCACACTGGCATGAAGCTAAGAGTCAGTGAGAAACTGGGGGATAGGGTGCAGGGTGTAGGGGAAAAAAATTTTATCTTTTCGCTGAGTAACAAAAACTATAGTTGGCTTTTAGCTTGCGGCTTCTGGGTCTTAATATCAAATAGTCTTGCTTACCCAGCTTTATCGGAAAACCCCACCCCTAACCCCTCTGCGCTAGCAGAAAAGGAAAATGTCAACGACGGGGCAAAGTCTTTGTGTTCTGAGCAAAATTTAGAAACATTAACTACACAGCTACTCCAAGATTTACCTAGTTATACTAATCGTGCCAGCCAACGCGCCCGCCGCCTCAGCAGAAGCAGTGATATTTACAGTTATATGCTAGTGGCAGGAAGACCTGAGTTTACTCCTCTGCCCCTTAACCTTGAAGAATATAGTGCAGATGGGTCTAAAAGCTCTGCATCAGGAGTTGAGCAAGTTTTCTTTACTACCTTGGAGCGGCAGTACATAGGAAATAAAGCGGTAGAATTGCAGGAATTCCACCGACTATTGTTGACTAAAACTACAACTGGTTGGCGTTTAGTGATGATGTTTTCTCAAATTGGTTCCTATTCAGGAGAGCAGCCAGTATCTCCGCCACGAGATAGTAGTAAAGGTACTGTTGCCCAAGGAGTTAATACTTGGTTACGCGATTGTCAAGCTGGAAGTGTACGACGGATGCGTACTGTGAATATGGGAGACAAAATTAATTGAAGAAGAATTCAGAAGTCAGAATTCAGGAGTCAGAATTAAGACGCGACGCTCGAAGACTCGCTATCCGCTCTTTCGTTCAGAATTCAATTCTGTTAGTGGATAGCTAAGGTTTGGCCCATTCTCCC